>JAEWKY010000166.1 GCA_023457615.1 Actinomycetes bacterium
GGGCCGCCGCCGCCCGCGCCCTCCCCGCGCCGCGGCCGCGGACGAGAGATCGGTGGAAGGAGTCATCGACCCGTCTGCGTTTGCGAGAACGGCGGCTGGGCGAGGAACTCCTCGGGGTCGTACGTCCAGAACTGGCTCACGCCCTCGTACTGCTCGACGACCTCGTTCCAGAGCTTCCCGTCGTGGCGCTTCACGACCTCGCGGATCATGACGGGCCCGACGAGGTTGTTGTAGTCGTCGAAGCTCACGTCGCCGAAGGGGCTGTCGGAGAGGTCGGCGGCCTTGATCGCGGCGATGAGCTCCTCGCCCGTCGCCTTCTCGTCGAGACCCTCGAGGGTCGCGGCGAGGATCTGCGCGGTCGCGTAGGCGCCGAGCGCATAGGCCGACGGGATGACCCCGTACGCCTCCTCGAACGCCGCGACGAAGTCCGCGACCTGCGGGGCGCCCTCGGCGTAGTACGACACCGAGTTGAGGCCGAGCGACAGGTCGCCCACGTCGGACAGGATCGCCTGGTCGAGCGTGCAGCAGTTCGACAGCACCGGCGTCTGCGCGAGCAGGCCGAACTCCGACGCCGAGCGCAGGAAGTTGGAGCTGTCGGTGCCGCCCGCGGTGCCCGCGAAGATCACGTCCACGCCGGAGGTGAGCAGCTGCGTGACGTAGGTGCTCAGGTCGGTCGCGTCGCCCGGGTACCAGAGCTGCTGCGAGACGGTGCCGCCCGCCTCGGTGAAGGCGCTCACGAAGCCGCCGCAGGTCTCCCAGCCGAAGGCGTAGTCGACGCACAGGGTCGCCGCGGTGCGGTGCCCCTGCTCGTACGCCCACTGCCCGCCCGGGAAGCTCGACTGGCTGCCGGCCATCGCGCCCGTGCGCAGCACGAGCGGGCTGAACTCGCGCTGCGTGACGTCGTCGGCCGCAGACTGCGCGAGGTTCGCGACGCCCTGCTGCTCGAGGTAGTCGGCGACCGCGAGGGCCTGGTTGGCGAGCACGGGGCCGACGACGACATCCACCTTCTCCTCGGTCACGAGGCGCTGCGCCTTGGTGAGCGCGGTGTCGGGGCTCGAGGCGTCGTCTTCGAAGACGGTGACGACCTCGAAGTCGCCGGCGGTGGTGCCGTTCTGCTCCCAGTAGAGCTCCCAACCCTGCTGCAGGTCGGTGCCGATGGCGGAGACGAACCCGGTCATGGGCGCGAGGACGCCGACCTTGAACGTGTTCGCGTCGCCGCCGGAACCCTCCTCCCCGTCGGAGAGGGAACCGGACGGGGCGCATCCGGCGAGGACGAGTGCCGCGGTCGCGGCGACCGCGAGGGCGAGCCGGCGCGGAGCGTGCGATGAATGCATTGCCTAACCTCCTGTCGTTTTCGGTGCACTGTTCGGCGTCGGCGGGGTGGGCCGACGGCGTCTGCGGAGGGAGGGCAGACCTCCCATGATCCCCTGGCGGGCGACGATGACGATGACGATGAAGAGCACGCCGAGCACGGTCGGCCAGCGGTCGACGTAGGTGCTCAGCACGTGCTGGATGAGGATGACGACCGCGGCGCCGACGAGCGGGCCGAGGGTGCGTCCGGTGCCGCCGAGCACGACCATGACGAGGGCGAGCGCCGACGCCTGGAACGACGAGGAGGCCGGGCTGATGAACTCCGCCTGCCAGACGAGCAGCACGCCCGCGATGCCGGCGACGACGCCCGAGAGCACGACGGCGCCGAACTTGTAGGCGGGCACCGCGTAGCCGAGGCTCCGCATCCGGCTCGAGGAGTCGCGGATGCCGCGCAGCGCGAGGCCGAACGGCGAGCGCGAGACCCGCACGAGGGCGAGGGTCACGAGCACGAAGACGACGAGCACGAAGAAGTAGTACTGCCAGTAGGCGCCGAGGAGCTCGGGACGCCGCACGCCCGTGAGCCCGTTGTCGCCGCCGGTGACCGACGACCAGCGGTAGGCGATGCCGAAGCACACCATGCCGACGGCGAGCGTCACCATGAGGAAGAAGACGCCGTCGACGCGCATCGACACGAGGCCGTAGAGCACGCTCGCGACGAGCGTCAGCCCCGCGGCGACGGCGAGCTGCGCGGGGAGCTCGAAGCCCTGACGGGCGGTCCAGGCGATCGAGTAGCCCGCGGTCGCCGCGATGCCGGCGTGGCCGAGGGAGAACAGCCCGGCGTCGCCCGCGAGCATGTTGACGCTCGAGGCGAGCACGGCGGTCGCGAGCACGAGGGTCGCGAGCACGACGTAGTAGCTCGTCGCCACGTAGGGGAACGCGACGGCGACCGCCGCGACGAGCACGAGGGCGACGACCTTGACGGTGCGGGCGCGCGTCACGACGGCCTCCCGAACAGGCCGTAGGGGCGGAAGACGAGCACGAGGGCCATGGGCGCGAAGATCGTGAAGTACGAGAACTCCGGCAGCCACACCTTGGCGACGGCGTCGATGATGCCGATGAGCACGGCGCCGACAGCCGCGCCCGCGATGCTGCCGAGGCCGCCGATGATGACGACGACCATCGCGAAGAGCAGCATCTCGGTGCCGGCCGAGGGGCTGATGCTCAGCAGGCCCGATCCGATCGCGCCCGCGACGCCCGCGAGCACGGCGCCGACGATGAACACCGCCGTGAAGACGCGGTCGACGTCGATGCCGATCGCCGAGGTCATCTCGCGGTTGTCGACGCCCGCCCGCACGATCGCGCCGACGCGCGTGCGGCTCTGCAGCAGGAAGAGGCCGACGCCGATGAGGATCGTCACGCCGATGATGAAGAGGCGGTACCACGGGTAGGCGAAGTCGCCGAGCAGGAGGGCGCCGCTCGGGGCGCCGCCCGTCGCGCCGACCGACTTGGGGTCGCCGCCGAAGGCCGCGAGCAGCAGATCGGCGATGATGAACGAGACGCCGACCGTGACGAGCACCTCGGGCATCTCCTGGTTGCGCACGCGACGCAGGAGGCCGCGCTCGACGACGAGGCCGACGGCGGCGGCGGCGAGCGCACCCGCGAGCACGCCGAGCCAGAAGCTGCCGGTCGCGGCCACGGCGCTCACGGCGACGTACGCGCCGACGAGGTAGAACCCGCCGTGCGCGAGGTTCGAGATGCGCATGAGGCCGAACACGAGGGTGAAGCCGCTCGCCACCAGGAACAGCAGAGCGCCGAAGCTCAGGCCGTTGAGGAGGAGCTGGAGCACGAAGACGCCGGTCATGTCGCGGGCCTCCTTCGGCTTCGGGATGGGTCCCGACGGAGGGGCTCCGTCGGGATTCCTACATTTGTAGACAAAAGACGGATGCCGTGTCAAGCAACACTGCACACTTGTTTCCTGCCGGAAACAATCGGGCTGAACAGAGGCCGCGACCGGCCGCGGATCAGGGCGCCGGATCGGGCGCCGCGCGCTCCGCGGCGAGCCGCGCGACGATCGCCTCGAGCAGCTCGACGTGGCCGAACGACTCGGCGGTGCCCGGCTCGAGCATCGGCAGCACGCGCGACCCCGTCGTCACCGCGAGCAGCTCGTCGATGATCTGCCGGTCCGGCGTCGGAGTCGCGAGCGTGCCCGCGCGGCGGGCCGAGTCGAGTTCGTTCTCCATCCAGGTGCGCCAGATCGCGAACGAGTCGGCGTGCACCTTCCGGAGCTTCGGGCTCGAGCTCGCGCGGTCCCAGAACGCGACCGCGACGCGCGACTCGACGCGGCGCTCCTCGTCGAGCGGCAGCATCTCGAGGCACAGCAGCCGGATCGCCTCGAGCCCCGTGCTGTCGCCGATGGCGCGCGCCGCCCGCTCGTTGACGCGGTAGAACGTCTGCTGGAACGCCGCGACGAGCAGATCGTCCTTGCCCTCGAAGTAGTACTTCAGCGCGCCGTTCGCGAACCCGGCCTCCGCCGCGATCTCGCGCATCGTCGCCGCCGCGAACCCGCCGCGCGCGATGAGGCGCCACGCGGCCTCGACGATCTCGAGCCGACGCTGATCGTGATCGACGCGCTTCGGCATCCTCGATCACCGTCCCGTCGTCGGCCGCCCTGTGTCTCCCGAGGGAGACATTAGCCCCGCCAGCGCCGCGACTAGGGCAGCCGCCAGCCGCGGTCGATGTGGAGGCTCTCGCCCGAGATGCCCCGGTTGCGCAGCAGGAACTGGGTGGCGTCGACGATGTCGCCCATCGTGGCGAGCTCGCCCCCCGGCGTGCGGGTCGTGTACTGGTCGAGCACGCCCTCGGGCTTGTTCGCCCAGAACGGGCTGTCGCCGATGATGCCCGGATGCAGCGAGTTGACGCGGATCGGCGCGAGCTCGAGCGCGAGCGTGCGGGTCAGCCCCTCGACGCCGCCGTTGATCGACGAGACCGTCGTCGACCCCGGGTAGGGCGCGTCCTTCGCCCGGCCGCCGAACAGCACGATTCCCGTCTCGCGCGACGGCTCGAGCCGGTCGAGCAGCGTGTGCACGGTCTCGGCGTAGCCGACGAGCTTGAGCGTCACGAGGCGGCGGGCGCGCGCGATGTCGTAGTCGCGGATCGTGTTCGCGTCGCGCTCGATCGCGGCGAGCACGAGGCCGTGGATGCGCCCGAGCCCGGCGAGCTGGGCGGCGATCGTCTCCGGTTCCGAGATGTCGAGGGCGACGTACGACGCGTCCGGGCCGAGCCCCTCGGCGATCGAGCGGCAGTTCGCCTCGTCGCGGCCCGTGATGACGACCTTGTCGCCGCGGGCGATCACGTCCTTGGCGAGCTCGAGCCCGATGCCCGAGGTGCCGCCGACGATGAGGATGGTGCGGGATGTCATGGTGCTCCTTCGCAGACGTCCGGTGAGAGGGGCTACGGCGTGCGCTCGCCGCGGCCCTCGGGGGTGTTGAGGTGCGACTGCGCGTCGCGCGCGGCGACGAGCGGGCCGTCGAACGAGTAGTAGCGCGTGCCGGCGATGAGCAGCTCCTCCGCCGGGAACTTCGTGATGACCTCGCATCCGGTGGCCGTCACGACGACCTCCTCCTCGATGCGCGCGGCGCCCCAGCCGTCGGCCGACGGCCAGTAGGTCTCGAGGGCGAACACCATGCCCTCCTCGAGCACCTCGGGGTGGTCGAGCGAGACGAGCCGGCTGAAGATCGGCTTCTCCCAGATGGAGAGGCCGACGCCGTGCCCGTACTGGAGGGCGAACGCGGCCTCCTCGTCGGCGAACCCGAACTCCTGCGCTGTGGGCCACACCTTCACGATGTCGGCGGTCGTCGCGCCCGGCTTCACGAGGGCGATGGCCCAGTCCATGTACTCGCGCGCGCGCTTGTACGCGTCGCGCTGCGCGTTCGACGCCGAGCCGACGGCGAACGTGCGGTAGTAGCACGTGCGGTAGCCGTTGAACGAGTGCAGGATGTCGAAGAACGCCGGGTCGCCCGGGCGGATCAGCCGGTCGGAGAACACGTGCGGGTGCGGCGAGCACCGCTCCCCCGAGATCGCGTTGACGCCCTCGACGTACTCCGAGCCGAGGTCGTACAGCGTCTTCGCGACGAGCCCGACGGCCTCGTTCTCGCGCACCCCGGGCTTGAGGAAGCGGTAGAGCTCGTCGTAGGCGGCATCCACCATCGACGCGGCCTGCGTGAGCAGCCGGATCTCGTCGCCGGTCTTGATGCGGCGCGCCTCCATGAACAGCTGCTGCCCGTCGACCACGCGGATGCCGGCCTTCTGCAGCGCGAAGAGGATCGGCAGCTCGATGACGTCGACGCCGAGCGGCTGGTCGGCGAGGCCGAACTTCTCGAGCTCGCGCTTGATCTTCGCGGCGACCTCGTCGGCGATGCCGGCGTCGGGGTGGAAGGCCCCGCGCAGGGTCGAGATGCCCGCGCGCGCGCCGCCCTCGAGCCGCGGCCGCATCGCACCCTCGTGCGGCGCGTTCGGGTCGGCATCCATCTCGGCCGTCGTGACGTCGAGCCACGGGTTGTAGAGCTGGTGGTGCTTCGCCGCCGAGCCGAAGTCCCACGAGATCGGGTCGGAGTTGCGCGTGAGGAGGGCGAAGCGGATGAGCTTGTCCATCGCCCACGTGCCGATGTGGGTCGCGGTCATGTAGCGGATGTTCGAGAAGTCGAACGCGAGCACCGCCCCGAGCTCGCTCGTCTCGAGCTGGGCCCTCAGTCGCGCGAGCCGCTGGGTGCGCAGCCGGTCGAAGTCGATCCGGGCCTCCCAGTCGACGGCGTTCATGCCCGTGGTTGCGGTGTCCTTCATCGGATCCTCCGGTCGGCGCGGGGAGCCCGGGGCTCCCTCCGCGCGTTAAGCAGCGCGGTATATCTGTTTAGCATAGTTGAACAGGGCCGCACAGACCCGCGTACTATCATCGGCACGTGACAGCGGATATCGGCGGACGGCTCCGCGAGGCGCGACTCGAGCGCGGCCTCAGCCTCCGGAGCGTCGCCCAGGCGCTCGGCGTCTCCGCCTCGCTCATCTCGCAGGTCGAGACCGGCAAGACCCAGCCGTCCGTCTCGACGCTCTACGCGATCGTGAGCCACCTCGGCGTCTCGATGGACGAGCTGCTCGGCACCGGCCCGCGCCAGCTCGTCGAGCCGGGCGAGCCGCCGCTCCTGTTCGGCCACAGCGGCCCGATCCTGCCGGCCGTGCAGCGCTCGGGCGAGAACCCCGTGCTCGAGATGGAGAACGGCGTGCGCTGGGAGCGTCTCGCGGTCGGCGAGGGCGGCCCGGCGGACGCCCTGCTGGTCACCTACGAGCCCGGCGCGACGAGCTCGATCGAGAACAAGCTCATGCGCCACTCCGGCATCGAGTACGCCTACCTCCTCGAGGGCGAGCTCACCCTCCAGCTCGACTTCGACGTGCACGTGCTCGGCCCGGGCGACTCGCTCCAGTTCGACTCGGTGCGGCCCCACCTCTACTCCAACCGCGGCACGACGCCCGCGCGCGGCCTGTGGTTCGTCGTCGGCCGCCGGCAGCACAACCAGGCGATGCCCGCTCCGGCGGGAGCCGTCGCCGACGCGCGCCCGCAGGTCGACGGGGAGCTCACCTCCGCCGTCGACGTGCTGCAGGCGATGGACCGCCTGGGCTGACGGACTGCCGCGCCCTAGCGCGAGTGCTGCGCCGCTCGCGCGTCCGTGGCCCACGGGTCGATGAGCGTCTTGATCTGCCGCGCCGTGCCGTCGACGAGCGGCTGGATGCCGTCCGTCACGAGGGCCTCGAGCGGGATGACCTCCCCCGCGACGTCGCTCCAGTCGGGCCGCGTGCCGAGCAGCCGCACGGCCTCCGGGAGGTCGTCCGCGTAGACGTGCGCGACCGTGCCGACGATCGTGTACTCGCGCATCGTCCACTCGGAGATCGGCACGTCGATCGGCGCCTTCTGGATGCCGACGGGCACGATCGTCGCCCCCGGTCGCGCGGCCTCGAACACCGAGTCGATCCCGGGCCGGCTGCCGCTCACCTCGAAGAAGACGTCGGCCTCCATCCCGAGCTCCTCGAGCCTCTCGGTCAGCGACGACGAGCCGGCGACGAGCTTCGCGTGGGCGCCGAGCGTCATCGCGAGGTCGAGCCGCTCCTCGTCGCGATCGACGACGAGCACCCGGGCGCCGACGGCCGAGGCCGCGACGGTGATGAACGTGCCGATCCCGCCGACGCCGACGATGACGGCATCCTGCCCCGCGCTCAGCCCGCTGCGCCGCACCGTGTGCACGGCGATCGACATCGGCTGGGCGAGCCCGAGGGTGTCCATCGGCAGGCCCGAGTCGCTCACGTCGAGCAGCGTCGAGGCCGGGGCGACGACGTAGCCCTGCAGGCCGCCGTCGTGCTGCAGCCCGAGCGTCGAGTACTGCCGGCAGAGGTTCGTGCGGCCCGTGCGGCACATCTTGCACTCGCCGCACGCGATGCCCGCGCCGGCGACGACGCTTGAGCCGACCGGGAAGCCGTCGACACCCGCGCCGACGCGCTCGACCGTTCCGGCGAACTCGTGGCCGAGCACCATCGGCGGGCGCGCGAGCACCGGGCCGCGCGCGTACTCCGTGGCGTCGCTGCCGCAGATGCCGCAGACCCCGACCCGGACGAGGACCTCGCCCGGGCCGGGCTCGCGCAGCTCGCGCTGCTCGAAGGTGATGTCGTTCGGTCCTCGATAGACCGACGCGGGGTACTGCAGTGTCACAGGTGTGCGTCCTCCGGTACGGGGAGCTGCGCGGCCATGCGGGACGCGAGCATCTTCCCCAGATGGTTCTCGTAGACGGCGGCGTGCGCCGGCGAGTCCAGGTAGGCGTCGAGGCCCGCCTGGTCCGCGACGATCGCCGCGACCGCGTAGTCCGCCCCGCCGGGGCGGAGCCGCAGGTTCTCCCCGCACCGGTACGACACGAGCTGCGGCATCCCGCCGGCCATCGCCTCGAGATCGGCGGTGAGCGCGGCGACGTCGTCGGCGGTCACCTCCTCCTTCCAGGTGAACGCGGCGAGATGCAGGATCACGACTCGGCCTGCACGTGCGCGGCGCCGCCGTCGGTGTACGTGTACGGGTTCGGGATCGGCTCGTCGCGCTCGATCTCGGGGTGCATGCCCGCGGCCCACGCCTCGGGTCCGAGCTGCGAGCGCACATAGTCGACCGACGCGGCCACCTTGTCGGCGATCGGCTTGAGCGGCAGTCCGATGCGGGCGCCCTGGTACTTGACGACCTTGCCGTTGACCATGACCGTGTGGATGTCGGCCGTGCCCGCCTGGTAGACGACGTGCGCCTCCGGGTAGACGATCGGGGTCATCGCCGGCGACTCGTCGTTCTTGAGGAGCAGCAGGTCGGCCTTCTTGCCGGGGGTGATCGAGCCGAGGTCGTGCTCGCGGCCGATCGACTTCGCGCCGCCCATGGTCGCCATGTGCAGCACGTCGCCCGCGGTGAGGCGGTTGGCGACGATCGTCTCGTTCTTGGCGTGCGCCTCGAGGTGGTCGCGCGAGCGGTCGGCGCTCAGCGTGGAACGCATGGCGCTGAAGAAGTCGGCGCTCCACCAGACGCTCGTGTCCATCGAGAGCGACGCGGGGATTCCGTGGCGGCGGATGGTCCAGGTCGACGGGTAGCCCTGGCCCGCGCTCTGCTCGCTCTCGGTCGCGACCGAGACGGTGCCGCCGGACGCGGCGATCTTCTGGTAGCTGCTGTCGCCGAGGCTCGTCGCGTGCACGTACGTGACCTTGTCGTTCATGTAGCCGGCATCCCACATCTGATCGATGGAGGTGTCGGTCGTCGCGCCCCAGACGCCCGCGTGCGTCGTGACGCGCAGGTCGAACTCGCGCGCGGTGAGGAAGCCGCCCTCCTCCGGGAACTCCGGCGCGCCCGTGACGTCGAAGGCGATCTCGAAGTCGATGAGGTCGTGCTTGCCGATGTTCTCGCTGAGGAACTTCTTGAACGCGGGGTCGGTGGCCCACTCGTTCGGGCTGCCCATGTGGTTGCCGTAGGCGAACACGAAGCGGCCCGGGATGTCCTTGAGCGCCTGGAGCGCGGCCTCGCCGTGGTCGAGGCTGCGGAGCCCGTGCGACCAGTCGAGCGTCGTCGTGACGCCCGTGTCGACCGACTCGAGCGCGCTCAGCAGGTTGCCCGCGTAGATGTCCTCGGGGCGGAAGAGGAAGCCGTGCTGGAGGTAGTAGAAGACGAAGTACTGGCTGAGCGCCCAGTCGCCGCCGAAGCCGCGCAGGTTGGTCTGCCACATGTGCCGGTGGGTGTCGATGAACCCGGGCGTGATGATGCCGCCCGTCGCATCGATCTCGAGCGCGTCGGCGGGCACCTCGAGCTTCGGCCCCACGGCGGTGATCGTGTCGCCGGTGACGAGCACGTCGGCGTTCTCGAGCGTGCCGGGGGTGTCGACCGTGATGACGGTCGCGTTGCGGAACACGACGGGCCGGCCGGCGGTGAACTCGTCGGCGCGGGGCTGAGGGTTGGACATGTCTCTCCAGTCGACGTTGAGTGGAATCACGGACGCGATCGGGCCGCTCCCGTGTTCAGTGAGGCTATACGTACTGTGCGCTGCGAACAAGCTTGCGGGGCCCTCGACGCCCGTGGGATGCCCGATCCGGCCCCGCGGGCACCGTCCGTTCACCAGACATGAACGATCGGCTAGGCTCGCCGCCGTGACCAGCAGAATCGCCGTCGTCGGAGCCGGAGCGAACGGGGCGGGGGTCGGCGCCGACCTCACCCGCGCGGGACACGACGTCACCCTCATCGAGCAGTGGCCGGCGCACGTCGAGGCGATGCGCGAGCGCGGGGTGCGCGTCGAGACCGAGGACGCCGAGCCCGAGATCACCCCGGTGCGCGTGCACCACGTCTGCGAGGTCGCCGAGCTGCGCGACACGTTCGACGTCGTGCTCGTCCTCGTGAAGGCCTACGACACCCGCTGGGCGACCGAGCTGATCGTGCCGCGGCTCGCCGCCGACGGCCTCATCGCCGGGGTGCAGAACGGCATGACGGCGCACGACGTCGCCTCGATCGCGGGCGACGCACGCACCCTCGGCACCGTCATCGAGGTGTCGTCGACGATGTACGAGCCGGGGGTCGTCCACCGGCACACCCCGCGCGAGCGCTCGTGGTTCGCCGTCGGCAGCCTCACCGCGGCCACGCACGGCCGCGAGGAGGAGCTCGCCGCCGTGCTGCGCGCCGCGGGCACCGTCGCGGTCGTCGACGACATCGTCGCCGCGAAGTGGATGAAGCTCGTCAGCAACGCGAGCGTCCTCGTGCCGACGGCGGCGCTCGGGATGCCGATGGCCGACGCGCTCGTCGTGCCCGGGATGCGCGAGCTCATGACCCGCGCGGGGCAGGAGGCGCTCGACGTCGGCGTGGCGCTCGGGCATCCGATCCTGCCGATCTTCGGGCTGCGGCCGGAGGACGTCGCCACTCCCGACACGGTCGTCTCGACCATGCTCGACACCCTCTACGCCGGTTTCGTCCGCCCCCGTGCCACGACGACCGTGCTCCAGGACTGGACGAAGGGCCGTCGCAGCGAGGCCGGCGACATCAACGGCGTCGTCGTCTCCACCGGCGCCGCGGTCGGCATCCCGACCCCTGCCAACACCGCGATCCTCGAGGTCGCCCGCCGCATCGAGGCCGGGGAGCTCTCCCCCGCCGCGGACAACCTCGCCCTGCTCGACCGCCTCGCTGCGGGGTGACCCGGGCTCCGCGACCCGGCGTGCTCGGGTCCCCCGCCACTGTGCCCGCCTGGGGTTCCCGCCGCCGCGGCTGTCTGGGGTTACTCCCAGCCCGGAGGGAACGCGCAGCCGGAGGGAACGCCCAGCCCCGAGGAACCGAGCAACCGAGTGACCCGGGGCCGGGCCGCCGGTTCTAGGCTCGACGGGTGAGCTCCGCCGCGCTGTCGATCACCTCCGCCGTCCCCGATCCGGCGCTGCTCGACCTGCCGTGGAACCTCCCCCTCGAGCTCTGGCCCGAGGAGTACATCGCCGCCCTCCCCAAGGGCATCTCGCGGCATCTCGTGCGCTTCGTGCGGCTCGGCGAGCACGTGCTCGCCGTGAAGGAGACGACCGAGGAGATGGCGACCCGGGAGTACGACCTGCTGCGCACCCTCAACCGCCTCGACCTGCCGTGCGTCGAGCCGATCGCCGTCATCACCAACCGCACGGCCGTCGACGGCGAGCCGCTCGCCCCCGTGCTCGTGACCCGGCACCTGCGGTTCTCGCTCCCCTATCGCGCCGTGTTCTCGCAGTCGCTGCGTCCCGACACCGCGACGCGACTCGTGGATGCCCTCGCCGTGCTGCTCGCACGCCTGCACGTCGCGGGGTTCTTCTGGGGCGACGTGTCGCTCTCGAACACGCTGTTCCGGCGCGACGCAGGCGCGTTCGCCGCCTACCTCGTGGATGCCGAGACCGGCACGCTGCACGACCGGCGGCTCTCCGACGGGCAGCGCGAGCACGACCTCGAGATCGGGCGCATCAACATCGCGGGTGAGCTGCTCGACCTGCAGTCCGGCGGCAAGCTCGACGACGACGTCGACCCCGTCGAGCTCGCCGACCGCATCGCCGCGTCGTACCGGGAGCTGTGGACCGAGCTCACGGCGTCGGAGTCGTTCCCCGAGAGCGAGCGCTGGCGCATCGCGCGGCGGGTCGAGCGCCTCAACGACCTCGGCTTCGACATCGAGGAGCTCGCGATCAGTCGCGACGACGACGGCACGAAGGTGCGCATCCAGCCGAAGGTCGTGGATGCCGGCCACCATTCCCGCCGCCTGCTGCGGCTCACGGGACTCGACGCCGGCGAGAACCAGGCCCGGCGGCTGCTCAACGACCTCGACGCCTACCGCTCGCACGGCGGACGCCAGACCGAGGACGAGGAGGTCGTCGCCCACGAGTGGCTCGCGCGCGTCTTCGAGCCCGTCGTGCGCGCGATCCCGCGCGACCTGCGCGGCAAGCTCGAGCCCGCCGAGATGTTCCACCAGCTGCTCGAGCACCGGTGGTACCGGTCGCAGGACGAGAAGCGCAACGTGCCCCTCGCCGAGGCGCTCACCTCCTACATCGAGACCGTGCTGCGGCACCGCCGCGACGAGGTGACGGTGACGGGTCCGCCGACGGGGTCGTTCAATGCGGTCACGCAGCCGATCGGCGTCGTCGAGGACTGGCGCGACAAGGTCTGACGTGACCTCCCCCTCCTCCGCGCCGCGGCGCGGGATGCTGGCCCGGATCGGCGGCGTCGCGGCACGGCAGCCTCTCCTGACTCTCGCCGCCTGGGCCCTCCTGCTCGCGGCCGCGCTCGCGACATCGGTCGGCGGCGCGACGGGCGAGACGCTGTTCGACCGGCTCCGCGGCGATCCGCCGAGCGTCGACGCGGAGAGCTCGCGCGCCGACGACCTCCTGCGCGGCGACGCCGGCGAGCGCGCGTCGCTCACCCTCCTCGTGCACGGCGTCGACCCGGCCGCTCCGGACGCGGCCGCACCGGCGACCGACCTCGCCGAGCGCCTCGCCGCCTTCGACGACGTCACGCTCGTCGCCCCGTTCGGCGTGCCGACGCTGCCGGACGGCGATCCCGACCCCCGGGTCGCACGACTGCTCGCCGACGACGGCGACGGCTTCCTCCTGTCGGTCGTCGTCGAGGGCGCGGGCGACGCCGCACCCGATCCGGCGACCGTCGACGCCGCGCTCGACGAGCTCGACGCCGCGGCGGCCGCGTACCGCCAGGCCTTCCCGCACGCGACCGTCGAGGTCGGCGGCGCGCGCCTGACGATCGACTCGATCCTCGAGGTCTCCGAGAACGACCTCCGTCGCGGCGAGAGCGTGGCGCTGCCGATCGCGCTCGTCGTCATGCTGGTCGTCTTCGGCGGCTTCCTCGCGGCCGGCATCCCGCTCGTCGGCGCCGGGGCGGCGATCGGCGGCGGCCTCGGGCTGCTGTTCGGGGTGACGCAGGTCACCGACATCGACTCGACGGTGCTCAACGTCGTCACGGCGGTGGGACTCGGGCTGTCGATCGACTATGGACTGCTCATGGTGTCGCGCTTCCGCGAGGAGTACCGTCCGCGTGTCGCGGCGGAGGGGGCGTCGCGCGCGGGTCGGCTCGCGGCCATCGCCCGCACGGCCGGCACCGCGGGCCGCACGGTGCTGTACTCCGGGCTCGTCTTCCTCATCGCGTCGGCCGGACTCCTCGTCTTCGAGCCCCGCATGGTGCGCGCGGTCGGCCTCGGCGCGATCGGCGTGACGCTCATCGCGATCGCCTCCGCGGTGACGCTCGTTCCCGCCCTGCTCTCGCTCTCCGGCGAGCGGCTCGCGCGCCCCGGGCTGCTCACCCGCATCCCGGGCCTCGGCCGCGCCCTCGCGCGCTTCGGCGACGTCGCCCCCGAGGAGGGGTTCTTCTCCCGCCTCGCCCGGCGGGTGCAGCGGCATCCGGCGATCGTCACGCTCGGCTGCCTGGCGGTGCTCGTGCTCGTCGGCACGCCGCTCGCGACGCTCACGATCGCGAACACGAGCGTCGACGCGACGCCGCGCTCGGCGGCCGCGTACCCGTTCCTGGCCGCGCTCGACGCGCACTTCCCCGACGCCGCGACGCCGCGCGTGGCCCTCGTCACCGGCGATCGGGAGGTCGGCGAGCGCTGGGCGGACCGCGTCGCCGAGCTCCCCCACGTCGACGAGGTCGGGCCGACGATCGCCGCGGGTGACGGCTGGCAGACGGCCGTGCGGCTCGACGACCCGGGGGCGGGCACCGACGTCGTGCGCGACATCCGGGCGCTGCGGGATGCCGACGCGCTCGACGACGCCCTCGTGACGGGCACCGATGCCCGCACCGTCGACCTCACCGACGCGCTGCTGCGCGGAGCGCCGTGGGCCGCGCTGATCCTCGGGGCGGGGACGATCGTGCTGCTGTTCCTCATGACCGGGTCGCTCGTCATCCCGCTCAAGGCCCTCGTCGCGAGCGCGCTCTCGCTGGGCGCGAGCGTCGGCGTGCTCGTCTGGGGGTTCGAACACGGCCACTTCGCGGGGATCATGGGCTTCGAGGCCGAGCGCGTGCACGGCGTCGACGTGCTCGTGCTCGTGCTGACGTTCGTCTTCGGCTTCGGGCTCGCGATGGACTACGAGCTGTTCATCCTGTCGCGGATCACGGAGCTGAAGGCCGAGGGGGTCGGCGACGAGGAGGCGATCGCGCGCGGGCTGCAGCGGTCGGGGCGCATCATCACGTCGGCGGCGCTCATCATCATCGTCGTGTTCGCGGGGTTCGCGACGGGCGATCTCATGGTGATCAAGCAGCTCGGCACGGCGCTCGCGGTCGCGGTGCTGCTGGATGCGACGATCGTGCGCTGCCTGCTCGTGCCGGCGTTCATGACCTGGCAGCGCCGCATCCTGTGGTGGGCGCCGCGGTGGATGACGCGCCTGCACGCCCGGTTCGGGCTCGCCCACTGAACGCCGGCCGACATTTGTTCACTCTCAATGAACTTGATCCGCGACTCGTGGGCTAGTGTGAGTCGCACGTCGGAGTGATCGTTCGCTGTAACTTCACACCGCCGGACGCGAATCGGTCGATGAGGACGGAGACGGCGTGGCGACGCACATCGGAGCGAGGCTCCGCGGCGCGCGGCTCGAGCAGGGGCTGAGCCTGCGCGGAGTCGCCGAGGCGGTGGGCGTCTCGGCGTCGCTCGTGTCGCAGGTCGAGACCGGCAAGACGCAGCCGTCCGTCTCGACGCTCTACGCGATGGTGAGCCATCTCGGCATCTCGATGGACGACCTGCTCGAGGAGGGCGATCCGCCCGCCGGTCGCCGCAGCTCGCGGGCCGCGCCGCGACCGCTTCCGCTCGAGCCGACGGATCCGCACTTCGGGCACGGCGGGCAGAATCCCGTGCTCGAGATGGAGAACGGCGTGCGCTGGGAGCGCCTCGCCTCGGGCGAGGACGGACCCGCCGACGCCCTGCTCGTCACCTACGAACCCGGGGCGTCGAGCTCGATCGAGGGCCGGCTCATGCGCCACTCGGGCATCGAGTACGCCTACCTGCTCGAGGGCGAGCTCGAGCTGCAGCTCGAGTTCGACACCTTCGTGCTGCGCGCGGGCGACTCGCTGCAGTTCGACTCGGTGCGACCCCACCTGTACGCCAATCGCGGCAGCGTCCCGGCGCGGGGCGTGTGGTTCGTCGTGGGGCGCCGCCGGCCGGGGGATGCCCCGGTGTCGCGGGCGAGCGGACCCTAGAGCCCAGCGCTCAGGGGCACGTGCTCGCCGGGGCGGGAGCCCCCGAGAACCGGTCGGCCGTCCAGGCCGCGAGGTCGGTCGAATACGGCGAGTCGTCTGCGACCACCGAGAGATGGTCGCGGCCCTCGTACTCGCGGAAGACGAGCTCCTGCCCGGCGGCGCAGCGGCTCTGCACGTACTTCTCCTGCACCGCGGGCAGGATGAGCGGGTCGGCCGTGCCCTGCGCGATGAAGAGCGGTGCACCGATCATGAGGGTCGGCACGTTCTCGTCGAGACGGTCGCCGAGAGGTCCGGTCGACGGATCGACGCGATACATCGTGCCGTGCATCGTGAGCGCCGTGAGCAGGCTCACGGTCGTGTCGGCGTTCGGCAGGCAGCGCCGCGACGCCGCGTCGTAGATCGCCCACATGCGGGCGTCGACGTAGTGCGCGGCGTCCACGTCGTCGTAGGTCTCCGCGTAGGAGCGCACCGCGAACGGTCCGAGCAGTTGCCCGATGAGCGACTCGCCGAGCGAGCCGATGAGTCCCTTGACATCGGCGGCCGGCGCCGCGGCCGAGACCCCGAGCAGCTGGATCTCGGGCGCGTAGTCCGGCGCGAGCCCGCCGGTCCAGAGCGCCGCCTGGCCCCCCTGCGAGTGGCCCCAGACGACGGTGCGCCAGGAGAGCTCGAGCTCGGCGAGCTCGTGCGCCGCGCGCACGGCGTCGAGCGACGAACGACCCTCGTTCTCGCCGACGAGATAGCCCTGAGGACCGGCGGTGCCCATCCCGGGGTAATCGGGTCCGATGAGCACCCGACCGGCCTCGAGCTGCTCGTTCATCGCCGCGATCGGGCCGGCGAGCGGCAGCGGTTCGGGCAGCACCGTCGGCGCGCAGGTGCGATCGGCGCCCTGCGTGCCGTGCGTCCACAGCACGACATCGAGCGGACCGGGGCCGGCGTCGACGGGCGCCATGACGAAGGCCGAGCCCACGGCGGGTTCGTCGTGCACGTCGGTGGTCGTGTAGAGGATCAGCCAGCCTCGCGCTCCGTCGGGAACCGCCTGTGTGTAGGCCTCGCTGCGGATGAGGCTCCCGGGTTCGGTCGGGACCGAGTCGGGGGCGTCGTAGAACGCCGAAGGCTGCGGCACCGAGCGGTGGAGGTAGGCGCTTCCGGCGATCGCCACGAGCGCGAGCACGAGCAGCAGCGCTCGTGCCGTGAGCGCGACGGCGCGGCCGGCGCGAGTCGTCGCGTGTCGTGGCGCGGGGCCCGCAGCCCCGCGGTGACGGAGCGCCCGCGCGATCACCGCGAGACCGAAGGCGATCAACCGGATCGCGAAGACGACGGCGATGAGCAGGAGGGAGACGTCCGGCCAGAGGATCGCCAGAATCCCGAAGATCACGAGGGCCGCACCGAGGAGGCCGCCCCCGAGCCGCTCGCCCGGGCGTCCGCGCACGGCGCCGACCAGGTCGCCGATCCCGCTCAGCACGAGCAGAGCGCCCACGATGATCGCGAGAGCGGCGACCGAGATCTGCGGCCAGGCGATCACGAGGATCGCGCCGACGAGCTCGAGCACGCCGACCGCGACGGCGACGGCGACGGACGCTCGCGGCGAGCCCGCCGCCGCGGCGATCCTCGCGAGTCCGTCGACCGCCAGCGACACCGCGATCAGCACGATGAGCAGCGTGAGCGACTCGAAGGGCCGCAACAGCACGAGCGCGCCGAGCACGATCGGCACGAGACCGAGCGCGAGCCGAACCCCCCAGGGCAGACCACGCAATCTCGACGCCTGACGCTCGACGAAGGACATCACCCCCGGGATAGCCATGCGGCCACCCTAGTGTCCGCCGAGCGGAGTCACTCCGAGCCGGCGCGCTTCCTCGCGACCTCGTAGAGCGCGACGCTCACCGCGATGCCGGCGTTGAGCGACTCCGTCGACGACTCGATCGGGATGCTCACGACGGCGTCGCAGGTCTCGGTGACGAGCCGCGAGAGGCCCTTGCCCTCGCTGCCGACGACGAGCACGACGGGCTCGGTCGCGAGGGTCAGCTCGGGCAGCGACACCGAGCCGCCGCCGTCGAGGCCGAGCACGAACACGCCGCGCTGCTTGAGCTCCTTGAGCGTCGTCGTCAGGTTGCCCGCCATCGCGACCGGCACGCGCGCCGCGGCGCCCGCGGACGTCTTCCAGGCCGAGGCCGTCATCCCGACGCTGCGCCGCTGCGGCACGATCGCGCCCTGGCCGCCGAACGCCGCGATGGAGCGCACGATCGCGCCGAGGTTGCGCGGATCGGTGATGCCGTCGAGCGCGACGAGCAGCGGGGTCTGCCCGCGCTCGAGGATGCCGTCGAGCAGCTCGAGCGGATGCGGGTACTCGTAGGGCGGCACCTTGAGCGCGACGCCCTGATGCACGGCGTCGGGGCCGGAGAGCCGATCGAGCTCGGGCCGCATGACCTCGACGATCGGGATGCCGCGCTTCTGCGCGATCGAGATCGTCTCCTTCACGCGGTCGTCCATCTCGAGCCGCGCGGCGAGGTACAGCGTCGTGGCGGGGATGCGCGCCCGCAGCGCCTCGACGACGGAGTTGCGACCCGTGACGATCTCGGCGTCGCCCTCCTTCTTCGGTGCGCGACCGCGCGAGGCGGGCTTCCCGTCGGGGCTCTTGCCGTGCTTGGCCCGCGCTTCGGCGAGGCGGTCCTGCGCGGCCTTGCGCTTGCCCGCGACGTGCCAACTGCGGTCGGTCGCCTTCGGGGTGGGCCCCTTGCCCTCGAGCGCCTTGCGGCCGTGACCGCCGGTGCCCGTCGTGGGTCCCTTCTTGCTGCCCCGCGCTCCGGGTCGTCCAGGCTTGGCCATCGTCACACGCTCCACTTCGGTCCGGTCGGGGTGTCCTCGAGAGTCACCCCTGCGGCGGCGAGCGCATCCCTCACGCGATCGGCCGCTGCGAAGTCCTTCGTCGAGCGCGCGGTCTCGCGCTCGGCCAGCAGGTGCTCGACGAGCGCCGCGAGGGTCGTCTCCGCGGCGCCCCCGTCGGACGAGGACGCCCACTCGGGAGCGGCGGGATCGAGCCCGAGCACCCCGAGCATCGCCGTCACCTCGGAGCGCAGCCGCGCGGCGAGCACGACATCCCGCGCGTCGAGGGCCGCGTTGCCCTGCCGCACGGTCTCGTGCAGCACACCGAGCGCCTGCGGCACGCCGAGGTCGTCGTCCATCGCGCTCGCGAACGCGTCGGGCACCGCGAGGGCACCGGTCTGCTCGACCTCGGGAGTGCCCTCCACGGCCTGCGCCGCGCGGGCGAGGAACCCCTCGATGCGCCCGAAGGCGGCCTCCGCCTCGACGAGCGATCCCGCGTGGTAGTCGATCGTCGAGCGGTAGTGGGCGCTGCCGAGGTAGTAGCGCACGACGATCGGGCGCGCGGCGGCGAGGAACTCGGAGGCGTAGATCGAGTTGCCGAGCGACTTCGACATCTTCTGGCCGTCGACGACCACGAGACCGTTGTGCACCCAGTGGGTCGCGAAGGCGTCGCCGGCGGCCGTCGACTGGGCGAGCTCGTTCTCGTGGTGCGGGAAGCGCAGGTCGAGCCCGCCGCCGTGGATGTCGAAGGCCGGCCCGAGGTAGCGGCGCGACATCGCGGAGCACTCGATGTGCCATCCCGGGCGTCCCACGCCCCACGGCGACTCCCACGACGCCGACGCCGGCTCCCCCGCCTTCGTGCCCTTCCAGAGGGCGAAGTCGCGGGGATCGCGCTTGCCGCGCGTCTCGGCATCCGCCGACGCGGCCAGGTCGGCGGGCCTCTGGTTGCTGAGCTCCCCGTACGAGGGCCAGGACGCCACCGCGAAGAACACGTCGCCCGTGCCGTCGTCGGCGACGTAGGCGTGCCCCTTCTCGATGAGCGTCGCGATGAGCTCCTGCATCCCCGGGATGCTCGCGGTCGCGCGCGGCTCGTACGTCGGGGGCAGGATGCCGAGCGCGTTGTAGCCGCGCGTGAACTCGAGCTCGACCCGGTAGGCGACGGCCCACCAGGGCTCGCGCTCGGTCGCGTTGACGAGCACCTTGTCGTCGATGTCGGTGACGTTGCGCACGAACGTGACGTCGAACCCGCGATAGGTCAGCCAGCGCCGCCAGAGGTCGTAGGCGAGCGCGCTGCGCAGATGCCCGATGTGCGGCGACGACTGCACGGTCGGTCCGCAGACGTACATGCCGACCCTGCCCGCCTCGCGCGGGCGGAAGTCGACCGTCGCCTGCGCCTTCGAGTCGTACAGCCGGATGCTCACCGCCCGAGTTTACTCAAGCGGCCTACTCTGGTGACGTGCCCGACCTCGACATCCGCGTCGACGACCTGAGCGGCGAGGCGACGCGCGCCCTCGTCGCCCACCACCTCGTGGGCATGCGCGCGACGAGTCCCGCCTGCAGCGTGCACGCCCTCGACCTCGACGGCCTGCGCGGCCCGGGCGTCACGTTCTGGTCGGGATGGGACGGCGACGAGCTCGTCGTGATCGGAGCGCTCCAGCAGCTCGACGACGCGAGCGGCGAGCTCAAGTCGATGCGGGTGACCGACGCCGCGCGCGGCACCGGGGCCGGCCGCGCCATCCTGCGGCACATCGTCGCCGAGGCGGAGGCCCGCGGCATCCGCACGCTGTGGCTGGAGACGGGAAGCGCCGACGACTTCCTCCCGGCGCGTCGGCTCTACGAGAGCGAGGGCTTCACCGCGTGCGGTCCGTTCGCCGACTACGTCGAGGACCCCTTCTCGGTCTTCATGACGAGGGCGCTGTAGCCGGGCTCAGGATGCGGCGAGCAGCGCCGTGGCGATCGCCGCGATCCCCTCGGCGCGGCCGGTGAACCCGAGCCCGTCGGTCGTCGTGGCGCCGAGCGTGACCGGTGCTCCGACGAGCGTCGTGAGGCGCGCCTCGACCTCGCTGCGTCGCGGGGCGATCTTCGGCCGGGCCGCGACGACCTGCACGCTCACGTTGACCACCGAGAAGCCGGCTCCCGTGACGAGGGCGAGGGTCTCCTTCACGAACACCTCGCTCGCGGCACCGCGGAATCGGGGATCGGCCGTGCCGAACCGGCTGCCGAGGTCGCCCAGGCCGGCCGCCGAGAGCAGCGCGTCGCAGATCGCGTGCAGCACGGCATCCCCGTCGCTGTGCCCCGAGAGCCCCGGCTCGTCGGGCCAGTAGAGCCCGCCCAGCCACAGCGGGTCGCCCTCGTCGTAGGCGTGCACGTCGACGCCGAGCCCCGTGCGCAGCCCGCCGGTGCGCGCGCCGAGCACGTTCTCGGCGCGGCGCAGATCCCACGGCGTCGTGATCTTGAAGGCGCGCGCATCGCCCTCGACCGTCGTCACGGTGCCGCCGGCCGCGGAGAACAGCGCGGCGTCGTCGGTGTACTCGGCGGTCGCCGCGGCGTACGCGGCCTCGAGGGCGGCCCGGGGGAAGCCCTGCGGGGTCTGCACGTGCACGAGATCGCTGCGGTCGACCGTCTCGCGCACCTCGCCGTCGGCGACGCGCTTGATCGTGTCCGCGACGGGCAGCGCCGGGATGACGCCCGCCGCCGTCGCGCGCACCGCGCGCACGACGCGATCGAGGAGCGTTCCGGGCGTGAGCGCACGGGCGGCGTCGTGCACGAGCACCACGCCGACCTCCGGGCCGAGCCCCGCG
>JAEWKY010000167.1 GCA_023457615.1 Actinomycetes bacterium
GGGGCGGGACCGCGCTCGCGGCCCTGCCCGTCGTCGCGGCCGCCGCCGACGACGCCGAGCCCGCCTACGTGACCCTCGTCACCTCGGCCACACCCGCGCCGCCGACGTCCGTCGGCCCGGGCGGCACGATCACCTTCACCTACACGATCAACTGCTCGTCGGATGTCGCGGGCTGCGTCGACCTCCAGGTCTCGAACGAGCTGCCCGATCCCCTCACGCTCGAGAACGTCTCGATGTCGAGCTCGAGCGCTCAGGGCTCGTTCACGACGACCGCGGACTCGTTCGTGCTGACCTTCACGAACGACCTCGGCGGCGGCCAGGTCGGCCTGCCCGACGGCTTCAGCGTCGAGTTCCTCGCGACCGCGCGCGTGCCGGGCGACGTCTCCGCCGACTTCGACGGCGACGTCCTCGTGAACGAGGCGTTCGCGACGCTCGCCTACTCGGCGAGCAACACCTCCGACTCGGCCGAGGTGCTGCTCGAGGTCCCGACGGTGCTCGCCTCGACGGCGGCGCACGCGGTGACGCCGACGACGGTGGATGCGGTCTCCGGTCGCGAGGTCGTCTACCGCCTCGAGGGCGTCAACACGTCGAACACGGCGGTCGACGAGCTGCTGCTCCAGTTCCCGGCCGATCCCGCGACGACTCCCTCGCCGTTCGCGTCCGTCGCCCCCGGCGGCATCACCGTGGCCGCGTGGCCCGGCGGCGCGGACCGCGTGCGCGTCGACTGGTACGACGGAACGACGTGGCATCCCGGCTCGGCCGCGACGACGGCCGTGCTGCCGACGCCCGGGGTCGGTCAGCAGCTCGTCGCCCTGCGTCTCGCGTTCACGCGCGCCGACGGCTCCCGGCTCGCGAGCGGCGCCGAGGCCGAGGTCGAGCTCGAGGGCGCCCTGCGCGCGCTCGTCGCCGACCTCGTGAGCCCGCTCACGATCACGGCGGCCGCATCGTCGTGGGTGGTCCTCGCGAGCGCGTCGAGCACTCCCGGGTCGGCCTCGGCCAGCCTCCGCATCGACCCCGTCTCGGTCTCTCCGGGCGCCACCCGCACGGTCGCGCCCGACAGCGTCGTGGGCGGCAAGGACGTCGAGGTGACGCTGCGCGCCGAGAACGGCGGCGACTTCTCGCTCGGCTCGCTCACGATCACGGAGCCCGCTCCCGGCGAGCCCGCGCTCGCGGCCCAGGGCCTCGAGTTCGACGCGTGGGTCGGCGCCGAGCTCGAGTGGCCGGTCGGCGCGACGAGCGCGACGGCGTCGTACCGCTACGACGGGGACGCCGGCTTCACGGCCGCCGGCACCGTCTCCCGCCCGGCGGCGCTCCCGGCACCCGACGGCGCGCGCGTCGTGAACGCCGTGCGCGTCGTCTTCACGGGCACGATGGCGCCGGGCCAGTACGCTTCGCTCAGCTACGCGGCGCACACGGCCGTCGTCGTCGCCGACACCACCGTCACCGGCACGATGTCGGTCGACGCCGTCACGACCGGCGCGAGCCCGCTCTCCGCCTCGACGACCGCGTCGGACGACCTCACGCGTCGCACGGCGCGCGTCGACGCGCGCGCGCTCATCACCGCCACGCCGAGCGCCCTCTACGGGGTGCCCGGAGCGTCGAGCGTGCTCTCGATCGTCGGACGGGTCGCGCCCGTGCCGACGAGCCCGAGCGACACGGGCGGCTCGACGGTCGGCGCCTCCCGCCTCGTTGTCACCGACCCCGGTGCGGGCGGCGACTTCTGGGAGTCGTTCGCGCTCTCCCGGATCGTCGCGACCGACGTCCCCGCGGGCTCCCGGCTCACGGTCGAGTACCGCGACACGAACGGCACCTGGGCGACTCTCGGAACCCCGACGACGGGTCCCGCGCTGTTCAGCCACACGCTCGGCACGGGGGAGCGCTCGGCTCTGGTCGGCCTGCGCTTCGTCTACGAGCCCGACGGTCAGGCGGAGCTCCCGCCGGGCTTCACGGTCAGCATCGGCCTCCGCGTCGCGCTCCTCGCGGCGGGGATCGATGCGGATGCCGTCGCCCCGTACGTGCTCGAGAACGTCGTCGACGTGACCGTCGAGAGCCCTGCCGCGAGCCCCGGCAGCGCGTCGGCGGACGACGACGCGCTGCTCACGATCACGCCCGTCGACGCGAACGGACCGGGCTCGGGCCTCGAGCTCGTCGGCAAGGCCTGGACGGACGACGTCGTGAACGCGCGCTCGGGCGCCGACACCACGGCGACGATCTCGTGGGGGACGGGCGGCCTCGGGTTCGACTCGGTCGTCCTCGCCGATGGCGCGGTCGACCCCGACGAGCCCGGATTCGACGTCGCCGACACCGCGTTCGAGGCGTTCGACCTCGTGCGCATCCCGGCCATCACGTCGGGCATGGACCCCCTCCTGACCTACGACCGCATCACCGCGGTCGAGCTCTACGTGCCCGGTTCGGGCTGGGTGCCGACCTCGACGAACCCGTGCGCGGGCACCGCGTGCGACGGCGGCTTCCCGGGCTACACGCTCACGACGAGCGAGCGGAACGCCGCGGTCGGCGTGCGGCTCGTGGTCGAGGAGAGCCCCACGCGCGCTGCGCGCGTCGACGAGACCGACCCGCTCGCGCCGCCCGTCGGCTCGGGGGTCGCCGCCTCGACGGAGCTCGACCGCGACCTCCGTCTCGTCTTCCGCCTCCGCGACGCCCGGCGCTCGGACGGCGACCCCGTGCTCGGCACGAGCCGCGGGATGACCTACAACACCGCCGCCGCGGGCGAGGTGCTCAACTCCGCGCGCGTCGACGGCCGGCTCGCCGGCGTGACCGCGCAGAGCGACGAGGCCGACGACATCATCCAGATCCTCGACCGCCCGCTCAACGTGACGGCGACGAAGAGCTGGACGGGCGGACCTCTCGGCGTGCCGGCGGACGGGACGCCCGCGCAGCTCTTCCCGCACGCGCGGATGACCCTCGGTGCGACGAACGCGACGGTCGTGCCCGTGGCGGAGCTCGCGCTCAGCGAGCCCGGCATCGTCGGCGCGAGCACCGTGCCCGACCCGTTCGAGGCCGTCGACATCACCGACATCGTGTCGATCTCGGTGCCGAGCGGTGCGACGTCGACGACCGTCGTGCTCGGCCCGTCGAACACGTCCTACACGGTCGCGGAGGCGCTCGCCCTCACGACCGCGCAGCTCGCGGACGCCACGTCGATCGAGATCGTGCACGCGGGCCGCATCGCCGCGGGGGCCGCGACGCAGGTCGTGCTCGACACACGACTGCGCGAGCATCTCCGCAGCGATCCCGGCACGCGCGCCGACGTCGCGGTGAGCCCCGTCGCCAACAGCGTGCGCGCCCGGGTGAGCGACCTGGGCGGGCTCTGGGCGGGCGACCCCGAGGATGCCCCCGCGCCCGGCGCGACGATGACGGCCGAGCACGCGGCGACCGCGCAGCTCGCCCTCGCGACCGCCGAGGTCGGCGTCGTCGCGACCAAGCTCGTCACCGCGGGCACCGCCGCGACCGACACCGAGCCCGCGATCCAGTACGACGGCTCCGCGACGACGGCGACCGTGTCGCTCCGCGGCCAGCCCGCCGGCAACGTGCGCTACACCGACCTCGTGCTCGAGGACACGAGCCCGACGTTCTGGAACGCCTACGCCTTCACGGGCTTCGCGTCGCACTCGTTCGCGGCGCCGATCGACCGGGTGCAGGTCGACGCTCTCGTCGACGTGACCTACGTCGCCGAGAGCGACGGCTCGATCGGCACGACGGGCGGCACGTGGGAGGAGGGCGTCCCGCGCACGAGTCTCGCGCTCCCCGCGGGCGTGCTCCCCGCCGACGTCCGCGGACTCCGGGTGACGTACCTCCGCGCCGACGGCGCCGTGTGGGAGCGTCCCTTCAACCCGCGGCAGACCGCGACGTTCACGGTCACGCGCCGCACCGACCTCCTCACGGGCGGTCCCGTGCCGTCGACGCTCTACATCCACGCCCCGGGCATCGCGCCCGGCGAGACCGAGCGCGCGACCTTCACGAACGAGCTCGAGGCGACTGTGAGCGCTCGCGTCGCCGCCGGCGGCGCCGCGCTCTGGACGGCGACGGACGACGACACCAAGCAGCTGCGCTACGAGCACCTGCCCGCGAAGGCCGAGATCCGGGTCTCCCCGACGGGGTCGATCGCGCTCGGCGACACGATCGCGTACGACATCGACGTGCGGAACACGGGCTCGACGGGCGATCGCGCGCTCTCGGGCGTCGTCGTGACGGCCCTCCTGCCCGTCGACGGCACGGGCTCGCCGCTGCTGGTCTTCCCGCAGAACCCCGACACGGACGTCCGCTACGACCCGAACACGCCCGCCGACGCCGCGCACCTCTTCGACGTCGAGCTGCGCAACGGCTCGGGCACCCCGCAGCCGGCGCCGAGCGTGGGCGTCGTGCTCGACACCGTCGACGTCGGCGGCGTCGACCACCCGCGCCTCACGTTCACGGTCGGCGGCAGCATCCCGCTCGGCGGGACCCTGACGATCGGCGCCGACCTCGAGTTCCGCCCCCAGCTCGAGGCGGGCACCCCGGTGCTCGTGTCGACGACGGTCGTCTCCGACCAGGAGTTCGACACGTGCGGTCGGCACTACGTCGACGCGGGCGAGGTCGCCCCGGGCAGCCTCGGCAGCGGCGTGCCGCCGTACACGTTCACCGAGTCGTGCTTCTCCACGACGACGGTCACCCCGCTCCCGAGCGCGCCGCTCACCGTCGTGAAGGGCGTCAAGGGCATCGCCGCGGGCCCGCTCGACGCGTCGGGCGACCCGATGCTCGACGGCGGCGGCGAGCCGTACTCCGACCTCGGTGTCGCGGCGGTCTCCACCGCGGGCGGCGTCGACTGCTCGGCCCCGAACACGACGATCACCGTCAACGGCGGCGGCTACTACCGCTACCCGTGCGTGCCGATCACGCGCCCCGGCGCCACCGAGGAGTGGGCGGCGACGTTCACCAACAGCGGCAACGTGAGCGTGCGCCAGGTGGTCGCGATCGACCTGCTCCCGCGCCCCGACGACACGGGCGTCACGATCCCGACGTCCCGCGGCTCGCAGTGGACGGCCCGCCTGTCGAGCTACCCCGTCGCCCACGGCCTCCCGGTCGGCGCGAGCCTCGAGGTCTACGCGACGAGCCAGGCCGGCATGGCGACCGCGCGCTGCAACGGCGCCGACATCCAGTCGACGATGGGGATGACGCCCACGAGTTCGCCGCCCATGCAGTCCTCCTACCAGCCGTGCCTCGCGAACACGGCCGCGAGCGACGACCTCCCCGACCGCGCGTGGTCGCTGCTGCCGAACGACCCCGACGCGTGGACCACGGTCGTCGCGCTCAAGTTCGTCGTGCTCATGGATGCCAGCTCGGGCCTCGACGACCTGCTCGGCCCCGGCGGATCGATCTCGGTCACCTATCGCACGACGACGGCGCTCGCGCCCGAGATCGGGCAGACGGCGCCCCAGCTCGCCCTCGACCCCGTGGCCTACAACTCGATCGCGGCCGCGGCCACGGGCCGCATCTACGAGAGCGGCAACCCGCTCGACCTCGCCTACCGGCTCGTGACCGAGCCGCGCAAGGCGGGCGTCGCCCTCGCCGTCGGCGAGCTCGAGCTGCTCAAGCAGAACACCGGGGCCGCCGCGAGCTACGCGCCGACGAGCGTGAGCGTCGCGCTCGCCTGCACGGTCGACGTGGACGGCGTGCCGATCCCGGTCCAGCTCCTCGACAGCGCGCGCGCCGACCGCAGCTCGGTCACGCTCACCCCGGGCACGACCCGACTCGTGCAGGGCATCCCGCTCTACGCGTCGTGCACCGCGACCGAGGCCGACGACTACGGACGCACGAGCGTCGTCACCTCGCCGTCCCCGTCGACGATCGCGGCCCAGGCCGGCATCTCGATGGGGAGCCGTCCCGTGTCGAACCCGCATCCCGCGTTCGGGGCGGGCACGCGTCCCGCGATCGAGCGCGCGACGATCACCAACACCTACTCCGCGGCCCAGCTCGTCGTGAGCAAGACCGTGAACACGAACGGGGCGGTCAACCACAACGGCGTCGCGATCGCCTACACGGCGCCCGTGTTCTCGGTCTCGTGCCGCTTCGACAACGGCGTGACGAACCCGGTGATCCTCTCGGCGACGAACGTCACGATCGCGGCGGGCGCCTCGGTGACCTTCCCGCGGGTGACCGACCCGGTGCTGCCTGCGGGCAGCGTCTGCACCGTGACCGAGACGAACACCCGCAACGCGACGACGACCCAGCACACGGTCACGACGGCCGCCGGCGCGGGCTCGCTCACGACGGGGACGTCCGCGACCGTGACCCTCACGGCCGACGGGCCCGGCAGCACGCCGACCAACTCCGCGGCGTTCCTCAACACCTACGGCGTCGGCAGCCTCACCGTGACGAAGAGCATCGCGGGCCTCGGCGCGGCGCGCTACGGCACGGGCGACTTCACGGTGCAGGTCACCTGCACGCGCTCGAGCGCGACGCCGTCGACGACGGTGTGGTCGGGCAGCTTCACGCTCGACGCGGGGAGCCCGACGCGCACGATCGAGAACCTCCCGGCGGCGGCGAACTGCACGGTGACCGAGCCGAGCGCGGCCGGCGCGACGTCGACGACGTTCTCGCCGTCGAACGGTCAGCGCACGATCCCGAACGGGTCGGCGGGCGCCGTGACGATCACGAACACGTTCGACCTCGCGCGCATCGCGATCACGAAGGACGTGCGCACCGACGCGGTCGACCAGGACGGCGACCCCGTCTACCCCGTCGACACGTTCTCGTTCGACGTGACCTGCACGTTCCAGGGCGCCGCCGTGCTCGCCGACGGCTTCGCGTCGAGCCCGATGCACGTCACGGGGGTCGGCCGGGGTGCGACGCGCACCCTGACCGGGCTCCCGGCCGGCGCGAGCTGCGTCGTCGCCGAGGTCGCGATCGCGACCGAGGTCGACTCGACCTCGATCGCGTGGACGACGTCCTCGACGTCGGGGAGCGCCTCGAGCGCCTCCGCGACGTTCACGCTCACCCGCGACACGAGCGCGACGGTCGGCACGAACGCCGTCACGGTCGTCAACCGCTACGACGTCACCGCCCTCACCGTCACGAAGGACGTGCAGGGCGCCGCGGGCGCGCAGTTCGGCGCGGGTCCGTTCCGGATCGCGGTCGAGTGCGTCGCGCCCGGCGGTGTCACGGCCTACGACGGCGAGCTCACGCTGCCCACCGCGGGCGGCGCGTGGTTCCGCACGATCGAGGACCTGCCCGACGGGGCCGAGTGCTCCGTCGAGGAGCTCGGCGCCGCCGCGACGGGCGCCGACGCGGTGCGCTATCTCGACGCCGACGGCGACGAGTTCGACGGCACGGGCGTCGTCGTCGCGACGGGCGACCCCGGCGCGGTCACGATCGAGAACTGGTACCTCACGGGCGCCGTCACGGTCACCAAGTCCACCGACGGCGACGGCAGCCCCGACTACGGCTCCGGTCGGTTCGAGATCGAGCTCGCCTGCGTGCGGGACGTCGGCGGCACCGAGGTCGCCGTCACCGGCTACCCCGTGACGCGCACGCTCGAAGCGGGCGACTCGACGACGTTCACGGGGCTCGCCTCGGGGGCGGAGTGCACGCTCACCGAGACGGATGCCGCGGGAGCGACGGCGACCCGCATCGAGTCGGGCGGCACGGTGCTCACGGGCGACGCGACCGCGGGCTACACCTTCACGGTCGTCGTCGACCCCGACGACCTCGTCGACGACCAGGCGCAGCCCGCCCTCGAGGTCGTGAACCTCTTCCAGCTCGCCGCGCTCGTCGTCACCAAGACCGTGCAGTCCGACGCCGTCGACCAGGACGGCGACGCCATCCGCTACGGGCCGTTCCCGGTCGAGGCGTCCTGCACGTTCGAGGGCTCCCCGGTCTACGCGACGGGCTACGACGCGACGACGCCCATGACGCACGTGTTCGCGCAGGGCGACCCCGCGTGGGTGCTCGAGGGGCTCGTCGTCGGCGCCGAGTGCGAGGTCGTCGAGACCGACCGCGGGAGCGCCGTGGCGTCGCGGATCACGACGACCCCGAGCGGCGGCTCCACGTCGACGTCGCTCGCGTCGCCCTCGAGCCCGTCGGTCGACGCGACGATCGTGCTCGCGCGCCGCGCACCCGGCGACGCCGAGAACACCGCGGCGATCCGCAACGACTACGAGGCGGGCACCGTCTCGATCACGAAGGAGCTCGCGGGCGACGGCACGGCCTGGGCGACCGAGGAGTTCGCGATCGAGGTCGTGTGCGTGCTCGCCGACGGGCCCGTCGACGCGACGGTGTGGGAGGCGACCTACGTCGTCGACGCCGCCGATCTCGCGATCCCCGATCTCGAGCACGTCGCCGCCGGCGCCGAGTGCGACGTCACCGAGACCCGCACGGGCGGGGCGACGTCGACGGTCGTGACGGTCGGGCCGGATGTCATCCCCGGCACGGCCGCGACCTTCACGAGTCCCGCGGGCGCGACCGTCGCGGTGACGGTGACGAACGTCTTCGACGCCGGCGACGTCGTCGTGACGAAGGACCGCGTCGGAGACGCCGACGTCCTCGCGCGCTACGGCGTGGGTCCGTTCGAGGTCGAGCTCGTCTGCACGCGCGTCGTCGACGGCACGACGCTCGCGGTCGACATCCCGGGCGGCGCGACCCGCACGCTCGACGCGACCGGCATGTTCGAGGCGACCTTCGCGAGCCTGCCCGTCGGGGCGGAGTGCGACGTGACCGAGACCCGCACGGGCGGTGCGACGCGCAGCACGGTGTCCGCGCTCGCGCTCCCGCTCGCCGTCGGCGCGAACGACGTCCAGCTCGTCAACGAGTTCGCCGACGGCTCCGTCGCGGTCACGAAGACGCTCGCCGGCAGCGGCGCCGCGCTCTACGGGACGGGACCCTTCTACGTGACGCTCGAGTGCACGCGCGACGTGGACGGCGCCATGGTGCCCGTCGCCATCCCGGCCCCGGCGGTGCCGATCCCGGGCGTCGCCGACCCCGCCGTGCGCGAGCTCTCCGCCGCGAACGGGTATGTCGTCGACTACACGGGGCTCCCGACCGGCGCCGACTGCGCGATCGCGGAGACGGGCACGGGCGGCGCGCTCGAGGTCGAGATCGACGTGCCCGAGTTCACGATCGGCGACGGAACGTCGCAGCCCGTGGGCATCACGAACACGTTCGAGCTCGTCGCGCTCACCGTCACCAACGAAGTGACCGGGAACGCCGCCGAGCCCAAGATGGATGCCGACTTCGTCATCGAGCTCGAGTGCGGTCTCGACGTGAACGGCACGCCGACCGACCTCCGGATCGTCGACGGGGCGGAGCGCACGTTCAAGCACGCGGGAGCCGTCGAGTACGTCGACCTCCCCGCGGGTGCCGAGTGCGCGCTCACCGAGACCGACGACCACGGCGCCGATCCCGTGCGGATCCTCCAGGGCGGCCGCGAGGTCGAGCTCTTCACGCTCGGGCTCGCCGCCGAGGCGACCGAGATCCAGGTCGTCAACACCTTCGTCAAGCTGGCGGCCACGGGCTCGACGCCCCTGCTCGTCGCCTACCTCGCGCTCTCGCTCTTCGCTCTCGGCGGCGTGCTCGCCGTCCTCGGCGGGCGGCGGACGGCGCGACACCGGGCCTAGGGGGTCGTCCCACCGCCTAGGAGGGTCCCGCTCGCTCGTCCCGCGCTCGCGCGCCGCGGGCGGGACCCCGTTC
>JAEWKY010000168.1 GCA_023457615.1 Actinomycetes bacterium
GCCCGAGACCGCCGCTCCCCGTCCCGCCGCCCCCGCGCGCGCCGGGCTCGCCTCCCTCGACGTCTTCGCCTGAACCAGGAGAGCACCGATGACCACCCCGATCCCCGCCACCGGCGCGAGCACCTACACGGGCTCGACCACCGGCACCACGACCCGGCAGCAGAGCATGAACAGCGAGGTGTTCCTGCACCTCCTGGTCACGCAGCTCCGCAACCAGGACCCGAGCTCGCCCATGGACACCAACGAGATGATGGCCCAGACCACGGCCCTCGCCTCGATGGAGCAGCTCACGACGCTCTCCGGCCTCACCGAGGAGAGCTTCTCGCTGCAGATGCGCGCCGCCGCCTCCGCGCTGCTCGGCCAGACCGTCGAGTACCTCGGCGAGGACGAGACGACGAAGTCGGGCACCGTGACGAGCGTCTCGTTCGCCGACAAGGTGCCGGTCGTCACCGTCGACGGCGCCACCATCCGGCTCGACGCGCTGCTCGGCGCCCGCGCCTGACCCTCCGACCACCCGCCTTCCGCATCACCCTCAGAAAGGACGCACCATGCTCCGCTCGCTCTACTCCGGGATCTCCGGCCTCCGCTCGCACCAGACCATGCTCGACGTCACCGGCAACAACATCGCCAACGTCAACACGACCGCCTTCAAGTCGTCGGCCGTGCGCTTCCAGGACACCCTGTCGCAGATGACCCAGGGCGCCGGCGCGGCCACCGCGCTCCAGGGCGGCACCAACCCCGCCCAGATCGGCCTCGGCGTGCAGGTCGCCGGCATCTCGACGAACTTCGCGCAGGGCTCGACCCAGTCCACGGGCAAGTCGACCGACATGATGATCTCGGGCGACGGCTTCTTCGTCGTGAACCGCGGCGGCGAGGTGCAGTACACCCGCGCCGGCGCGTTCGACTTCGACTCGGCGGGCCGCCTCGTCACCGCCGACGGCGCGATCGTGCAGGGCTGGGCGGCCGTCAACGGCGTCGTCTCGACCTCGGGCGGCGTCGGCCCCGTCACGCTGCCCGCGACCTCGATGGCGGCCGCCGTCGAGACCACCTCGGCGCTCGTCAACGGCAACCTGCCGTCCGACGCGGCCACCGGCGCCACCTACGTGCGCGACATCGAGGTGTACGACGAGACGGGCGCCGAGCGCACGATCACGCTGACCTTCGAGAAGACCGCGGCCGGCTGGGATGTCGACGGCGCCGACGGGGCCGTGACGGCATCCGGTGCCCTCGCCTTCACGAACGGCGCGCTGACCTCGGGCGGCTCGCTCACGCTCAACGGCATCGCGATCGACCTCTCGGGCGTCACGGGCTTCGCCGAGCTCAGCACGATCTCCATCGCGAGCCAGAACGGCCGCGAGGCGGGAACGCTGCAGTCGTACTCGATGTCGAGCGACGGGACCCTCATGGGCTCCTACAGCAACGGCACGACGCAGCCCCTCGCCCGCATCGCGCTCGCCACGTTCGCCAACCCCGGCGGTCTCGAGAAGGTCGGCGGCACCGCCTACCGCGCGTCGATCAACTCGGGCGAGGCGCGCTACGGCACGCCCGGCTCGGACGGCCTCGGCACCCTCGTCGGCGGCGCGCTCGAGATGAGCAACGTCGACCTCTCGCAGGAGTTCACCAACCTCATCGTCGCGCAGCGCGGCTTCCAGGCGAACGCCCGCATCATCACGACCTCGGACGAGGTGCTGCAGGAGCTCACCAACCTGAAGCGCTAGTCCGGCAGCCCAGAGCGCCCGGTCCCTGCGGGGGATCGGGCGCTCTGTCGTGCGCCGGAGCGCAGGCTCGTGCGCCCCCGCGATTACTGCCTTCCTGTCGAAGATCGGTGCCCGGTTCGACCGGAAGGCAGTAATCGAGGTCCTACCGCGGCACGCGGCGGCCCGACCCGGGGGACGGGAATCCCGGGCACTCCTAACGGACGGGGGACAGCCGCCGACAGTGCCCCTTGTACGCGGGGAGGACCCCGCGAACGGGATTCCGGCGCACACGAGGTGCGCCGTCAAGAGGGCAGGATGCCGATGATCGTGGTCACACGTCTGAACGGTTCGCGGTTCGCCGTGAACCCGGACCTCATCGAGCGCATCCACGCCAGTCCCGACACGACCCTCATGCTCGTCGACGGCTCGAGCTACATCGTCACCGAGACCCTCGACGAGATCATCGAGCTCGTCGCCCGGTACCGCGCGAAGGTCATCGCCCTCGCGCACCAGGCGTCGAACGAGCCGTCCGACCTGAGGCACCGCACGGGCGAGATCGTGCCGCTGAGCCGCGGTGGGAAGTCCCGCTGATGGATCCGGCGACCCTGCTCGGCATCCTGATCGCCTTCGGGGCGATCGTCGCGATGATCTTCCTCGAGGGCGGCAGCGTCACATCGATCCTGCTGCCCGCGCCCATGATCCTCGTCTTCGGCGCGACGATCGCGGTCGGCATCGCGAGCGCGACGGTCAAGGACCTCGGCGTCGTCGTGAAGGCGATCCCGCGCGCGTTCCAGGGCAAGGTCGAGTCGGCGCCCCGGCTCATCCAGCAGGTCTCCGAGCTCGCCGAGAAGGCGCGCCGCGAGGGGCTGCTGTCGCTCGAGGCCGAGGCGGCGAAGGTCAAGGACCCGTTCCTCAAGTCGGCGCTGCAGAACGTCGCCGACGGCATGGACCCCGAGGAGCTGCGCGAGCTGCTCGAGGAGCAGGTGGCCCAGCAGGAGCGCGAGGAGCGCGTCGCCGCGAAGTTCTACACGACGATGGGCGGGTACGCGCCGACGATCGGCATCATCGGCACCGTCGTCTCGCTCACGCACGTGCTCGAGAACCTGTCGACGCCCGACGAGCTCGGCCACATGATCGCCGCGGCGTTCGTGGCGACCCTGTGGGGCGTGCTGTCGTCGAACCTCCTGTGGATGCCGATCGGCGCGCGTCTGAGCCGGCTCACCGACCTCATGGTCGAGCGCCGCACGCTCGCGATGGAGGGCGTGCTCGCCGTGCAGGCGGGCGCGCAGCCGCGCGCGATCGTCGAGCGGCTCGAGGCGATGGTCGGCACGAAGACGAAGCCGGCGAAGGGCGGCAAGCCGCCGAAGGCCGACGCCCCCGACCTCAAGGTCGTCGCATGAGCCGCCGCAGGAAGCACGCCGCGGCGCACGGCGACGGCGGCGGAGGCCACGGCGGCGGCGAGGAGCGCTGGATGGCGTCGTACATGGACATGGTCACCGTGCTGATGTGCCTCTTCATCGTGCTCTACGCGATGTCGACGGTCGACGCCGACAAGTGGGAGAACCTCAAGCTCTCGCTCGCGACCGGCTTCGGGGTGACCCAGTCCGACTACGCCGACACCGCCGAGGGGCTCATCGTGCCCGAGGAGCTCATCGGCCAGGCCGGCCCCGCCGAGGGCTATGCGGGCTACATCCCGGAGCCCACCGAGTTCGAGCAGATGCAGCAGTTCGCCGACACCATCTCGGCGCAGCTCGGCGACTCGGGCCTCGCGGCCGCGGTCGAGTTCGAGATCGAGGATCGCGGTCTCGTCGTGAAGCTCACCGGCGTCGACACGTTCTTCGACGGCAACTCCGCGCGGCTGCGGCCCGACGCCCTCCAGGTGCTGAACGCGATCGGCCCGGGCCTCGCCGACTCGGGGCGCGAGCTCTCGATCGAGGGTCACGCCGACCCGCGCTTCAATCCCGCGCCCTACGGCTCGACGTGGGAGCTGGCCGCGGCCCGCGCGACGAGCGTGCTGCGCCACCTCGTCGAGGCCTGCGGGATGCCGGGCGACCGGATCTCGGGGACGACCTTCGGCTCGGCGCGTCCGAGCTCGGACGGCGACCCCGCACTCAACCGCCGCGTGGACATCGTGGTGCTGACGACCGACCCGGAGGGGCTCGCCCAGCAGCTCGCCGAGTCGGGAGAGTCGTCGAAGGGGGGGGCCGCGCCGACGGGTTCCACCGCCGGGGGGGCCGCGGACCCCCGGGGGGG
>JAEWKY010000169.1 GCA_023457615.1 Actinomycetes bacterium
GCCCGGCAGCGGGCACAGCGCCGCGAGGGGAGGCTCGCCGCGCTTCTCGGCCTCCGCCGCGACCCGGTCGAGGAGCTTGCCGATCCAGGTCTCGGCCGGCTGATCGGCCGCGATGCCGCTGCGGTCCTGCACGGCCTGCGCGAGGGCGGCGACGCCGACGGTCGCGTGGTAGCCGCCCGCCGTCTCGAGCAGCACCTCGCGCGCGATCGGCGCCCACGCGGTGAGCGCGTCGGAGTTCGAGACGAACGTGCGATTGGCCCGGTGCGGCATGGTCGTGCTCCCTTCCCCGTCGACCCTACCCGCGCGGCCCGGGGGTCTCCCGGCAACTAAGCTCGCCTTCCATGGGTGATGCTGCGGTGGTCGTCGACGACGCCCCGGTCGAGGCCCCCGCCGGGTTCCGCCTCACCCTGTCCAACTTCGAGGGACCCTTCGACCTGCTGCTGTCGCTCATCTCGAAGCACGAGCTCGACATCACCGAGGTCTCGCTGAGCAGGGTCACCGACGAGTTCATCTCCTACCTGCGCGAGCTCGACGGGCCCGACGAGCTCGAGCAGGCGAGCGAATTCCTCGTCGTCGCCGCGACCCTGCTCGACCTCAAGGTCGCCGGGCTCCTCCCGCAGGGCGAGCTCGTGGATGCCGAGGACGTCGCTCTGCTCGAGGCACGCGACCTGCTCTTCGCCCGCCTGCTGCAGTACCGCGCCTTCAAGGAGGCGGCCGCCTGGTTCGCCCGCGGCATCGAGGCGGAGTCGACCCGTCACGTGCGCGCCGTGCGCCTCGAGGAGAAGTACCGCAAGCAGTCGCCCGAACTGGTCTGGACGCTGAGCCTCGACGACTTCGCGGCGCTCGCGACCCTCGCCTTCACGCCGCGCGAGATCCCGGTGGTCGGGCTCGACCACCTCCACGCACCGCTCGTCAGCATCCGGGAGCAGGCGGCGCACGTCGTCGCCCTGCTGCGCCAGGGCGGTCCGGTGAGCTTCCGGCAGCTCATCGCCGGGGCGGATCAGCGAGGCGTGGTCGTGGCGCGCTTCCTCGCCGTGCTCGAGCTCTACCGGCACGCCGCGATCTCCTTCGAGCAGCTCGAGCCCCTCGGCGAGCTCACCCTCACCTGGTCGGCACAGCACTGGTCCGACGAATCACTCGCCAGCTTGGGATCCGACTATGACAACTGAGACCGACGCCCCCGTCGTCGACGAGCTCGAGCCCTCCGACGACACCCCGCCGCGCGCGCCCGTCGATCTCGAGCGCGCGCTCGAGGCGATCCTCATGGTCGCGGACGAGCCGATGCCGCTCGTGAGCCTCGCGACGGCGCTCGGCTCGCCGATCGCGGCGGTGCGGCAGTCGGTCGAGAGGCTCGTCGCCGACTACGACGGCCAGACCGGGGGACCGATGCGCGGGTTCGAGCTGCGCGAGGTGGGCGGCGGCTGGCGCATCTACGTCCGCGCCGCGTACGACGACGTCGTCAAGGAGTTCGTGCTCACGCAGAATCCGACGAAGCTCTCCCAGGCGGCCCTCGAGACCCTCGCGGTGATCGCCTACAAGCAGCCGATCAGCCGCGGCGCCGTCGCCGCCATCCGGGCGGTCAACGTCGACTCCGTCGTGCGCACGCTCCTCGGCCGGGGCCTCATCCAGGAGGCCTACACCGACAACGAGACGGGCGCCATCCACTACGAGACGAGCCCCCTCCTGCTCACGTCGCTCGGCATCAACTCGATCGACGAGCTGCCGCCGATCTCGCCGCTGCTGCCCGACGGGTCCGACGGCTTCGAGGACCTGTGAGCGAGCAGCCCGAGGGCCGCAGCGACGGCGAGCGGCTGCAGAAGGTGCTGGCCGCCGCGGGCGTCGCCTCCCGCCGCGTCTGCGAGCAGTACATCGTCGAGGGCCGCGTCGCGGTCAACGGCCGGATCGTCACCGAGCTCGGCTCGCGCCTCGACCCCGCGATCGATCAGGTGTCGGTCGACGGCGTCGCGATCCAGCTCGACGTGTCCAAGGTGTACGTCATGCTCAACAAGCCGACGGGCGTCGTGTCGACGATGTCCGACGAGAAGGGCCGACGCGACCTCCGCGAGTTCACCGCCGGGTACGAGCAGCGGCTCTTCAACGTCGGCCGCCTCGACTCCGACACGAGCGGGCTGCTGCTGCTCACGAACGACGGCGAGCTCGCCCAGGTGCTCGCGCATCCCTCGTTCGGCGTCGAGAAGACCTACATCGCGACCGTCGAGGGCGTCGTGCTGCCGCCGACCCTGAAGCGGCTGCGCTCCGGGATCGAGCTCGACGACGGCCCGATCCACGCCGACCGCGCCCGGCTCGTCGGCGAGCCGTCGCGCGGCATGAGCATCGTCGAGCTCACGCTGCACTCGGGTCGCAACCGCATCGTGCGCCGCCTGCTGGATGCCGTGGGTCACCCCGTGCGCGAGCTCGTGCGGCGGCAGTTCGGCCCGCTGCATCTCGGCACCCTCGCGTCGGGCAGGTCGCGCGAACTCGGTAAACTGGAGCTGGGCCAGCTGCTGACTCTCGCGCGCACCCCCACCTCTTCCTCCGAGGCGCCGCCTCCGAACTCCAAGGACTGATCCGATGAACGCTGCACGCCTGACCGGGCAGGTGCGCGTCGTCGGCACGGGTCTGCTCGGCACGAGCATCGGGTTGGGCCTGCGCGCGCTCGGCCTCGACATCGTGCTCGCCAACCGCTCGCCGGCCGCGCTGCGGCTCGCGATCGACTACGGCGCGGGACGCGCGGCCGCCGAGGGCGACGACCCGGCGATCGTCGTCGTCGCGGTGTCGCCCGACTCCACGGCCGAGCTCGTGGCGGCCGAGCTCGCGGCGTTCCCCCGCGCGCTCGTCACCGACGTCGCGAGCGTCAAGGGCGCCATCCTCGCCGACCTCGAGTCGCGCGGCGCCGACGTGTCGCGCTACCTGGGCTCGCATCCGATGGCGGGGCGCGAGCGCGGGGGAGCGATGTCCGCGCGCGCCGACCTCTTCCTCGGACGACCCTGGGTGCTCGCGCCGCACGCGGGCAGCACCGACGCGCAGTTCTTCCTGCTCGAGGACCTCGCGGTCGACCTCGGCTCGGTGCCCGTGCGCATGACCCCCGAGGAGCACGACCGGGGGGTCGCGCTCGTCTCCCACGTGCCGCAGGTCGTCGCCTCGCTGCTCGCGGCGCGGCTGCTCGGCGCCTCGGAGCGGGTGCCGTCGCTCGCCGGCCAGGGGCTGCGCGACAC
>JAEWKY010000170.1 GCA_023457615.1 Actinomycetes bacterium
CAGCAGCCCCGCGGCGACCGCGACCGCGGCCCCGCCGCTCGAGCCGCCCGCGCCGAGGCTCGGGTCGTACGGGTTGCGCGCGACCGGGCCGGCGAGCGGCTCGGTGTAACTGGGGAAGCCGAACTCCGGGGCCGACGTCTTGCCGAGGCTCACTCCCCCGGCGGCGTCGAGCACGAGGGCGAGCTCGTCGGAGACCTCGGGCACGTGGTCGAGCCGCGCCCGCGAGCCGTAGCGGGTCGGCACGCCCGCGCGCGCCACGAGGTCCTTGTCGCCGAAGGGCAGCCCCCACAGCGGGAGCGCGTGCGAGAGCCCGCCGACCTCGAGCGCACGAGCGCGCGCCGCGTCGGGGGTGACCTGCGCGAACGCGCCGAGTCCGGCATCCAGGCGCTCGATGCGGGCGAGGTAGTGCTCGGTCAGCTCGAGCGGGGTCACCTCGCCCCGGCGCAGCCCGTCGAGCTGCTCGTTCGCCGTCAGGTGGTGGAGTTCGAACACCCCCCAGAGCCTAAGAGGTCGCCGGGTGGTGATCGCGTGATGTGCGTTTCTCCGGAGGTTTGGCGGCCGTTGGGGCTTGCAGTCCCGCGGTTCCGGGGCTCAAGCGCACAGCTTCCGGAGAGCTCCGGAGAAACGCACAACCTCGCGGCGCGAATTCTCCGGACTTGACATGTCGTGCTCGGGCTGGTTGGTTAGTCACTCAAGTAACTAACCAACGGACCGAGAGGGGGGAGCCCGATGGACGACAGCCGCCCGCTGTTCCAGCAGATCGCCGAGCAGATCGCGAGCGACATCATCGCCGGACGCCTTCCCGAGGAGTCCCAGGTGCCGTCGACGAACGAGTTCGCCGCGTTCCTGCGCATCAATCCGGCGACCGCCGGCAAGGGCGTGGGCCTGCTCGTCGACGCCGGGATCCTCTACAAGAAGAGAGGCCTCGGCATGTTCGTCGCCACCGGCGCCCGCGCCCGTCTCGTCGCCGAGCGGCGCGAGGGCTTCCGCGACCAGTTCGTCGCGCCCCTGATCGCCGAAGCCCGGAAGCTCGGCATCGACTCGGGTGAGCTCATCCGGCTCATCCACGACACCGACAAGGAGAACCCGTCATGAGCACGATCGTCGAGGTCCGCGGCCTCACCAAGCGCTACGGATCGCTCGCCGCCGTCGACGACGTGTCGTTCCGGCTCGAGGAGGGCGGCATCTACGGCCTCCTCGGCCGCAACGGCGCCGGCAAGACGACCCTCATGTCGCTGCTCACCGGCCAGGAGTTCCCGACGAGCGGCTCGATTTCGGTGTTCGAGGAGTCGCCGCTCGAGAACGCCGCCGTGCTCGAGCGCGTCTGCTTCATCAAGGAGAGCCAGAAGTACCCCGACGACTTCAAGGCCAAGCACGTGCTGCGCACCGCGCCGTGGTTCTTCCCGAACTGGGACCAGGCCTTCGCCGACCGGCTCGTCGCCGACTTCCGCGTGCCGCTGGACCGCAAGATGAAGAAGCTCTCGCGCGGACAGTTCTCCGCCGTCGGCGTCATCGTCGGCCTCGCCTCGCGCGCCCCGCTCACCTTCTTCGACGAGCCGTACCTCGGGCTCGACGCCGTCGCGCGCCAGCTGTTCTACGACCGCCTGCTCGCCGACTACGCCGAGCACCCGCGCACGATCGTGCTCTCGACCCATCTCATCGACGAGGTCAGCGACCTGCTCGAGCACGTCATCCTGATCGACGACGGGAGGATCCTCGTCGACAGCCCGTCCGACGAGCTGCGCGGCTCGGCGACGACGATCGTCGGCGGCCGCGACACGGCGGAGGCCTTCGTCGGCGCCCGCGAGGTGCTGCACCGCGACGCGATCGGCGGGCTCGTCTCGCTGACCGTCGCGGGGCTCTCCGCCGACGAGAAGAAGGCCGCCCGGGCCGCCGGACTCGAGCTCGGGCCCGTCTCCCTCCAGCAGCTCATCGTCCGCATGACGACGGGCCGCAGCACCGACTTCGAAGAGACCGCCCTCGACACCGACAAGGAGCTCCGCGCATGACCGCCGCGACCCTCACCTCCCCCGGCGCCCCCGCGCGACCGCTCGGCCGCCGTCTCGCGAACGTCGTGCGCCTGCACGCCGCCAACCCGTTCACGATCCTGTGGACGCCGCTGCTCGTGCTCGGCCTGATCTTCGCGGCCAACTGGGTCATCTGGTGGCTCATCCGCACGCTGACGCCGAGCGACCCCGCGGCGGTCGCCGACGTCTCCCAGGGCTTCCAGTACAACGGCGCGACGCTGTGGATCTTCGTCTACATGATGGTCGTCGCCATCCTCGCGATGAACCTCACATTCTCGTTCGCCCTCGGGTTCAGCTCGACGCGGCGCGACTACATCCTGGGCTCGGCGCTGACGTTCGTCGCCCTCTCGGCGGCCTTCTCGCTCCTCTACATCCTCCTCGCGGCGCTCGAGACCTGGACGGGCGGCTGGGGCGTCGGCGGCGGGATGTTCAACAGCTTCTTCTTCGGCCTCGACGCGCCGTGGTACCTGCGGCTGTTCCACGTGTTCTGCCTGTTCCTGTTCTTCTTCGCGATCGGCAGCTCGTTCGGGGCGATGTACGTACGCTGGAAGGCGCGCGGGCTCGTGCTGTTCTTCTCCGCGCTCTCGCTCGTGCTGCTCGGCGCGACGGTGCTGCTCACCCTCACGGAGTCGTGGCCCGCGTTCGGCCGGTTCTTCGTCACGGTCGGCTTCACCGGGGCGTACGCGCTGAGCCTGGTGATCTCGGCCGTCGCCGGGGTCGCCGGGTACCTGATCCTGCGCAGGGCCACCCCGCGAAGCTGAGGGGGCGCGGGTGGTACATTCGGCCCACGCAGGGAGGTCGGGGATGCGGACGCACACAGCAGTCGGGGCGGCGGCGCTCCTCGTCGCGCTGCTCGCGGGCTGCTCCCCCGCCCCTGCCGCGGACGATGACGAGACCGCGGCGCCCGAGCCCGACCCGACGCCCACCTCGGTGCCGAGCGACGCGCCCGCCGAGGTGCGCGAGTTCGTGCTCCCGACGCGGTGCGTCGACGTCGTCACCGCCGAGACGGCGCAGGGGTTCGCGGCGGACGGTCGCGAGCTCCTCGGCGGACCCGACGGCGTCTACGGCGAGCACTACTTCGGCGATCCGACCCCCGAGGAGCGCGCCGGCGGCATCACGTGCGTCTGGGGCGACGAGTCCGCCCCCGCGACGACGGTGATCGTCTCGGTCGCCCCGGTCACCGCGGCCACGCGCTCCGGCATCGTGAGCGCCCTCATCGAGAGCGGCCTCATCGAGTCGCAGATCGACGGGGCGATCTCGTACGCGCGCATCGGCGACGAGGTGAGCGCACCCGGTGAGCTCCACGTCATCCGCACCGACTCGTGGATCTCGGTGGTCGAGGCCGTCGGCGGGGAGGACCGCTTCCAGCACGCCACCGAGCTCGTCGACGAGGTGACGGCGCAGGTCTACACCGAGCGCTAGTCGCCGGCCCGCTCGTCGGCGTCAGCCGGCCTCCGGCTCGCCGAGCTCCTCGAAGACCGTGACCTGCAGGCCGCCCGGCGCCTCGAACCGCGCGTTGCGCGAGCGCCACGGGGTCTCGGTCGGGGGCGCGACGAGCTCGGCGC
>JAEWKY010000171.1 GCA_023457615.1 Actinomycetes bacterium
CTGCCGTTCGCCGACCGCGAGGTGCCGACGCTCTCGGGCGGCGAGCGTCAGCGCGTGCTCCTCGCCCGCGCCCTCGCGCAGCAGCCCCGTCTGCTGCTGCTCGACGAGCCGATGAACCATCTCGACATCGCGGCGCAGCTCGACGTGCTCGGCCTGCTCGCGCGGCTCGCGGCATCCGGGGTCACGGTGCTCGCGGCGATGCACGACCTCGCCCTCGCCGCCGCGCACGCCTCGCACGTCGTCGTGCTCTCGCACGGCGCCGTCGTCGCGGTGGGCCGCACCGCCGAGGTGCTCACGCCCGAGCTCATCCGGGAGGTCTACGGCGTGGACGCCGCTTGGACGACCAACCCCGTCACGGGGATGCCCCTCCTCGCGCTGGGGTGAGGCTTCTGTCGAGTCGGTCAGTAGGGCGACGGCTCGCCGAGCACGGCCATCGTGCACCGCGAGATGCACACGAGCTTCCCCTCCTCGTTGGTGATCCGCACCTCCCACACCTGCGTGGTGCGCCCGCGCGAGATCGGCGTCGCCGCGCCGTGCACCCATCCCGACGCGACGGGGCGCACGTGATTCGCGTTGATCTCCATGCCCACGCAGTAGTGCTTCGACGGGTCGACGGTGAGGGATGAGGCCCACGACGCGAGCGTCTCGGCGAAGAGCACCGACGCCCCGCCGTGCAGCACGCCGCCGGGCTGCCGGGTGCGGCCGTCGACCGGCATCCGCCCGTGCAGCGCGTCGTCGGTGAGGTGGGTGAACTCGATGCCGAGGGTCGTGATCGCGGTGCCGTCGGAGCTCGCCGTCGCGGCCACGAGCGACGGGGTGCCGAACCAGATGCTCATGGACTCCATCCTGGTCGAACCCCCGCGGATTCGTGCCGCGTGGCGCTTCCGGAGGCGTGGAAGCGCCACAGGGCACGAATCGCGCGACTTTCGGGACGCGTAGGCTCGAGACGTGAGTCCGCGCCGCACGCCGAAGCGGGAGGACATGGTCGCCGACGGCGTGCTCGTCGCCCTCTCCGCGGCGCGGCAGGCGATCAAGAACCACGTCATCGTGACGGCGCTGCGCGATCGCGCCGACTACGACCGCGACGCGCTGCGGGCGGCGTCGGCGCTCGAGCTCGGGCTGCTCGCCGCCGAGAACGACGCGGATGCCGCGCGCGTCGCCCAGCAGATCGACGACGCCCGCGGGCGGCTGGGTCTCGCCCGGCATCCCACCGACTTCCGGGCCGCGGATCGTCGTCGCCTGAAGAAGCGGCGGAAGGTGCTGGTCGCGGTCGCGGGGAGGCTGCGCGAGATCGCCGCCGACGAGGAGCAGGTCGGCGCGCTGCTCGACGCCGCGCGCGACCTCGCGCTCGCGGAGGTGCAGGCGGCGACCGCGGCGGCCCACGCCCGACGGCGGAACGTGCGGCCGGAGGATCGCGCGGCCGCCCTCTCCGAGCTGCGCGGCCAGCTCGACGATCTGCTCCACGAGCACACCGGCTACTGACCGGACGGCTCCCGACGCCGGATGCGAGCACGCCTCCGCGCGCTCAATCGCCCGCCGGCGTCCGCCCGAGACCGAGCCGCTCGAGCAGGGACGGCGGCGCGAAGGTCGCGCGGAACCGCACCCGCAGCGTCGCCGCGGAGGCGATCGCGGCGCGCAGGGCGCGGACGTCCTCGGCGCTCATCGCCGGCCTCCCGGGCCGGTCGTACGCGGCGGCCTCCACTCCGCCGCGCAACCGCAGCACGGCATCCGGCCCGACGACGATCGCGAGGCGTTCGCCGAGCTGACGCGGCGTCTCGGTCTCGGGGGCGACCCAGTCGTGGTCGTGCGCGGTGTCGCGCACCTCCGCCCACGCGGCGCCGGCATGGCCGTCGCGGCCGACCCGTCGCAGCCGTCCGGCGCGGATGCCCGCCCGGGCGAGCGCGGGCAGCAGCAGGATGCCGAGCACCGCGAGCGCGACGAGACCGACGATCGGCGCCGGATCGACGGGTTGCACGACGGGGGTCTCCGCGACGGGCGTCTCCTCCTCGGGCGGCAGCGAGGGAGCGGCCGTGTTCACCGGTACGGGGGCGGCCGAGGGGTTGACGCCCTCGAACTCGGGCGTCTCGGGGTCGTCGACCGCGTCGATCGACGAGTAAGCGGGAGGTGCGCCGCGGCCGGGAGTCGGCTCGAAGCGCAGCCAGCCGATCCCCTCGAAGTAGAGCTCCGGCCAGGCGTGCAAGTCGCCCGAGGTCACGGTGAAGCCGTCACCGGCGGCGTTCCGGGTGCCCGGCTGGAAGCCGACGACGACGCGGGACGGGATGTCGAGGGCCCGGGCGAGCACCGCCATCGCCGACGCGTAGTGCACGCAGTAGCCGCTCTTCACGTCGAGGAACTCGGCGATGACGCCGACTCCCGTGCCGTCGAAGTCGCCCTCGACGGGCGCGTCGAGCGAGTACTGGAAGTCGGGGCCCGTGAAGTAGTCCTGCAACGCGATCGCCTGCTCGTACGGCGTCCCCGCGCCGGCGAACCCGTCGGCCGTCTCGGTGATGATCGCCGGCAGCTCGTCGGGCAGGTCGAGGTAGCGCGACGGGACGCGCGGCTCGCGGTCGGCGAGCAGCTGCTCGCGGTCGGGCTCGATGTCGAGGAAGGCGACCGTGTACTCCTGACCGCGCACGTCGGCGCCGCCGCTGCGCACGGCGAGGCCGTCGGGCTCCCAGTTCCAGATGCCGTCGAGCCCCTCGATCGAGACCGCCGGGTAGGGCACGGGCAGCCAGCGGCCGGTGACCTCCTCGACCGCGACGTCGGCCGCGTACTGCACGCGCGGCACGCCGTCCTCGAGCCCGGGCGCCGGGGGGAACTCCGCGACGTCGAAGGTCGGCTGGATCCCCGACGCGTCAGGCTCCCAGCTCAGACCGGTGAACCTGTCGAGCGTCGCGAGCCGCAGGTAGAGCCCGCCCGGGGCATCGGTCGTGTAGCTGAGCGCGTCGACGACGAACTCGCGCCGGAGGTCCTCCCCGAGGTTGATGATCGGGTTGAGCCCGGTGCCGAGCGCCGTGCCGCCGTCGCGCACGGGCTGCCGGGCGGGCGGGAAGGCGGCGGGCAGCAGGAGCGACCCGAGCACCGCGACGACCGCGACCACGGCCACCCCGCCAAGCGGTGCGGCACGGCGTCCCACCCGCAGCAGCGCGAGATAGAGCACCGCGGCGAGCACGAACCAGATCGGCTCGGCGATGCCGGCCCGGATGGCGACGGGCACGTCGAGGACGACGAGCAGCGGCACGGCGGCGATCGCCGGCGCCCGGTCGAGAGCCGGAGTGACGACGACCACCGCGGCGACGGCGAGGAGCGCGAGCAGGAACACGATGCCCTCGTCGGCGGCGGCCGGCATGCGCTGATCCGCCATGCTGCGGCTGCCCTCGGTCGCGAGCTCGATCCAGCGCGCCAGGGTGTCGAGATTCGGCACGACGCCGAACCACGACTGCTCGCGCGCGAACCCGAAGGTGAGCACGACGAGCGCGGCGACCACGCCGGCCAGGGCGGGCTGCCAGCTCCGACGGGCGAGCTGCCGCGCGATGCCGATCGCGAGCACCGGCACGGCGACGACGAGCACGACCGCGAGGAACCACCACCAGTCGCGCAGCGTGACGTGGAGCCCGGCGAAGGAGACGAGGACGGCCGCGGCGAAGAGGAGGAGTCGCAGCCACGTGCGCGCGGGGTCGCCGAGCCCCGGGCGGTTCGCGTCGGGGCGGCGCAGGGAGCTCGCGGGCGGGGTGTCGGCCCTCCGGGGCGACGGCGCCCGGGCCTCGAGCGCGGGATCAGCGAGCACCATACGCGTAGCCCGTCTCGTTCGCGGCGGCGCGCCACGCGTCGCCCGGGTCGTCGTCGTCGCCCGCCGACACGACGGTCCAGCCGGCGTCGCGCAGCCGCTCCACGACCGCGGGGCGCGGGTGGACGAGGAACGCGTAGCCCGCCTCGCCGTTCGTGCGGCGCTTGACGAGCCAGTCGACGGTCGCGTCCTCCGGATCGCCGAGGATCGCGAACACCGGACCGCTGCCCTCGGCGGGCGACAGCGCGGCGAGCTCGTCGACCGTGCGATCGAGCAGCTGCACCCCCGCGAGACTCGTCAGGAACCCCTCCGCGCGGCGACCCTCCCAGCGGTCGCCGATCGCCTCGATCTGCGGGCGGGCGGTCTCCTCGATCGCGACCCGGAACCCCGCCTGCTCGAGGTGCAGACCGAGGGATGCCGTCATCCTCACGACCCACTCGAACGCGTCGCTCGACCAGTCGGCCGACCACGACATCCCGGTGTCGCTCTCGGCGTCGGGGTAGCCGCGGCGGCGGGTGTCGACGAGGATGCGGGCGTCGGGGTGGCTGCGGTGCTCCTCCTGGCGCACCATGAGCTGCCCATGCTTCGCCGACGCGCGCCAGTGCACCCGGCGCAGCGCGTCGCCGATGCGGTACTCGCGCGTCGTGAGGTCGTCGTCGGCGCCCATCACGCGGCGCTGCACGAGGTGCGCCTCGCCCTCGCCGTCGGCGAGCGACGGCCCGCCCTCGTTGAGCGACGACACGGCGGGCACGACCACGAGCCGCTCGGGAGCCCCGATCGCGACGGTCGACGTGGCGAAGCCGAAGGGGTCCTCGTGCTCGGCCACGAGGGGGCCGATCGCGTAGAGGCCGCGACGCGGCGGATGCAGGTCGTAGCCGACCGAACGCGGCCGCACCCGTCCGACGGCGATCGACGGCAGCTCGCGCGTCGCGGCGGAGCGCTCGAACCACGGCAGCGCGTCGTCCCAGATGAGCGGGGTGCTCGGCGACGCACCGGCGTTCGAGATGCGCAGCGTCACCTGCACGACGCCGCCGACGGCGACGACGGGCGGCGAGAACAGCCGGCTCACCTCGAGCTTCGGCCGACGCAGCCGCACGAAGAGCAGGCCGAGCACGGGCAGCAGGAACGCCAGGCACGCGGCGACGAGGTACTCGCGCCGACCGAGACCGTACGCGAGGAAGATCGAGAGCACGCCGACGAGGAGCGCCGTGAACGCGCGCCAGGTCGGGCGGATCGAGCGCGTGCGACGCAGCGCGCGCATCCCGGGGTCGCCCGTACGGGGTTCGCCGGTGCCGGTCTGCGCCCCCGCCGCAGCGGTGCGGCGCGAGGTGCGCGCCATCCGGAGGCCTAGACCGCCCCCGAGGCGCCGAGCGGCACCGGGGTGGCGGCGACGATGCGCGCCGTGATGTCGGCGAGCGCCTCGCCGCCGAGGGCGCCGGACGCCCCGGAGCGCGAGGGGATGAGGC
>JAEWKY010000172.1 GCA_023457615.1 Actinomycetes bacterium
GCGTCGCCCCGGCCCCGGCCCCGGCGCCCGTCGAGCCCAAGCCCGCCGACCCCGACTTCGGCACGATCGGCGGCGGCGAGTCGCCGGTGCCGATCGAGACCAGCGACCCGATCGAGCCGACCGAGCCGAGCACCGCGGGCTACACCCCGCTGCTCGACGACCTCGGCGTCGTCACCGTGACGGTGCCGAGCGACTGGGACGACGTCAACGGCGCCCCGTTCACGACCGACGCCGGCCAGGAGTGGGCGTCGATCTTCGCCGCCCCCGACATCCAGGGCTACCTCGACAGCTGGGACGTCCCCGGCATCGAGATCGCGGCGACCGCCGCTCCCGGCGTGACCCCGGACCAGCTGCTCGGCCTCCTCGAGAACATCACGGCCCAGTACGGCACGTGCGAGAGCGTCGTCAACGACGCGTCGCCCTACGACGACGGCTTCTACGTCGGCTTCGAGTCGGCATGGGAGGGCTGCGGCACGAGCGGCACGGCCGCCTTCGCGATCGTCGCCGCGAGCAACGCCGGCGACCAGGCGGTCTTCCTCCGCGCGCAGGTCACGAGCGACTACGACCCCAACGAGGTCTACACGCAGATCGTGAACTCGTTCGACACGAAGGTCGGCCGCTCGCAGGTGCGCCAGTAACCCGTCGCGCGCGACAGGGAAGGCCGGTCCCCGCGGGGGCCGGCCTTCCGTCGTCGAGGGAGTCACTCCACCGCGAGCGCCTCCACCGGGGAGACCCGCACGGCCATCCGCGCCGGCGCCCAGGACGCCGCCGCCGTGAGCGCCGCGCCGGCGAGCACGACGATGCCGAGCACGAGGAACGGCGGCACGGGCAGGATGAGCCCCGACGCCGAGCCGAGCAGCGACTGCGCGCCGATCCAGCCGTAGACGGCGCCGAGCACGAGCCCGAGCAGCACGGCGGCGAAGGTGAGCTGGGCGCTCTCGGCGAGGATCATCCGGCGCACCTGCGGCGCGGTGAAGCCGAGCGCCCGCAGCAGGCCGATCTCGCGGCGACGCTGCAGCACGCTCAGCGACAGGTTGTTGACGAGGCCGACGGCCGCGATGAGTCCGCTGAAGCCGACCAGCACCGAGAAGATCGCGGTCGTCGCGGCGAGCATCGTGTCGGTGCCCGCGTACACCTCGGGCTGCTGCTCCTGGGCCGCGCGGATCGACGCCTCGAAGCCCGCCATGGCGAACGCGAACATCGTCACGAGGGTGACGCCGATGACGAGGCCGATCGTCGCGCGCGAGGAGCGCTGCGGATGCCGGATCGCGTTCTCGGCGGCGAGCCGCGCGGGCGCGCTGCGGCCGAGCAGCCGCCCGGTGAGGCGCAGCACCGGGGGCATGACGACATCCGCCCCCAGCACGACGCCCGTGAAGGAGAGCACGCCGCCGGGGAGGGCGATGAGCATCCCGAGGGGGCTCACGAGCCCGGCGACGAGTCCGAGACCGAGCAGCACGGCGCCAAGCACCACGAGCACGAGGGCCGCGCGGTTGCGGAACGGTCGAGCGCGGGTCTCCTCGCGACTGAGCTCCTCCGAGCGGCCGAGGGCCTCGAGCGGCGTGACGGTCGTGACCCGACGCGAGCCGACCCACGACGCGGCCCAGGTCGTGAAGACCACGGCGACGACGGGGATGAGCACCACCGGGTCGAGGTAGGTGTACCCGGACTCGGGCACGACGTCGGTGGCGACCCCGAGCCGCTCGATCGCCCACGCGACGCCCGTGCCGACGAGGGCGCCCGCGACGGCGCCGAGGACGCCGACCCGCAGCCCCTCCCGGGCGATGCGGCCGCGCTCCCGTCGCGCCGACGATCCGAGCAGGCGCAGGAGGGCGATCTCGCGCACCCGGCCCGCGACGATCGTCGAGAACGTGTTCGCCGTGACGACCGACGCCGTGTAGACGGCGATCACGATGAACGTGAACGCGAGGATGCGCAGCATGATCGCGACCGTGTTGCTCGACCCCGTGACGTCGTCGGCCGAGATGACGGCGGCGAGCGCCCCGGTGACCTGCAGCAGGGCGACGCCGAACGCGGCGCCGAGCGCGGCGACGAGGATGCTCGCGCCGCGGCCGGCGGAGCGGGTGCGGGCGGTGCGGCTCACGACGACACCTCGAGCGAGAGCATGAACGCCGAGATCTCCTCCGCGCTCGAGCGCGGACGGTCGGCGACGACGCGGCCGTCGCCGAGCACGACGATGCGGTCGGCGTGGCTCGCGGCGATCGGGTCGTGCGTCACCATGACGATCGTCTGACCGTGGCGCTCGCTCGCCTGCCGCAGCAACGCGAGCACGTCGCGCCCGGTCTTCGAGTCGAGGTTGCCCGTCGGCTCGTCGGCGAACACGACCTCGGGCCGGGTGGCGAGCGCGCGGGCGATCGCGACGCGCTGCTGCTGCCCCCCGGAGAGCTCGTGCGGGCGGTGGGTGAGCCGGTCGCCGAGGCCGAGCGACGCGATGAGCTCGTCGATGAAGCCCTGCTCCTTCACGTCGGGCCGGCGGCCGTCGAGCTCGAACGGCAGCAGCAGGTTGCCCCGCACGTCGAGCGTCGGCACGAGGTTGAACGACTGGAACACGAAGCCGACGCGCCGCCGCCGCACGAGCGTGAGCTGAGCGTCCGGCATCCGCCCGATCTCGAGCGGGCCGAGCCACACCTCGCCGGTCGTCGGCGCATCGAGGCCCGCCATGAGGTGCATGAGCGTCGACTTGCCCGAGCCCGAGGGGCCCATGATCGCGGTGAACTGCCCGCGGTGGATGTCGAGGTTCACGTCGCGCAGCGCGTGCACCTCGGCTCCCGCGTGGCCGTAGGTCTTCGTGAGGGCGCGCGCGCGGGCGGCCGGGGCTTGCTTGTCCATGCCCTCGACGCTACGGACGCGCGCCCCCCGGCGGCGTCGGGCTCCCGGATGAGGACGGTCCCCCGCGCGGATGATCGCGCCGTCGCCTGACGAACGACACGCGCGAAACGTTGGATGGCGGCGGCCGGGGTCGATCGCGAGACTGGGCGTATGAGACTTCCGCGCGCCCTCGTGGCCCTCGCCGCCCCGGCCCTGCTGCTCACCGCCTGCGCGACGCCGCTGACGCCCGGCGAGGGCGGCGACGTCGTGCCCGATGGTCCGGGTGAGCCCACCGCGATCGCCGCGCCCGGCGTGGTCACCGGCCAGGGCACGGTGCTGCAGAAGGACGGCGAGGACGCGCAGTTCTGCCTGGGCGCCATCGCCGAGTCCTACCCTCCCCAGTGCTCGGGCCCGGTCATCGTGGGCTGGGAGTGGCCCGACGACGGCATGCACGAGACCGCCTCGGGCGTCACGTGGGGCGCCTACGCCGTGAGCGGCACCTGGGACGGGGCCGAGTTCACCCCCGGCGAGATGATCATCCCGCTCGCCCTGTACGACCCGATGAAGCAGGACCCCGACCCGCGCTCGCTTCCCGAGAACGCCGCCGACAACTCCGAGGAGCTGCTCACGCGCGTGCAGGACGAGCTCAGCGCGTGGACCGAGGTGCCCGTGCTCATGTCGTATCCCGAGAACGGCTACGTGTGGGCGACGGTGTACTACGACGACGGCACCATCCAGTCGTACCTCGACGAGATCTACGGCCCCGACGTGGTCGTCGTGGTGTCGGCCTTCCGCGACCTTCCGGCTGCCTGACCCCCTGGCTGTTTGCCCGAGACGGCCCCTTCGCGCGAGCGGAAGGGGCCGTCTCGGGCAAACAGCACCTCCCGCCGGGTCAGACCAGCCGGTTCTCGAACGCGTAGACGACGAGCTGCACGCGGTCGCGCAGACCGAGCTTCGCGAGCACGCGCGAGATGTGCGTCTTGACCGTGGCCTCGCTCACGAACTCGGCCTTCGCGATCTCCGAGTTGGAGAGGCCCCGGGCGGCCAGTTGGAAGATCTCGCGCTCGCGCGCGCTCAGGTCGTGCAGCAGCACGTCCGGATCGCCGGGGACCGGTCCGCGCTCCCCGAAGTGCTGGAAGAGCTCCGTCGTGGCGGCGGGCGCGAGCACGGCGGTGCCGGAGTGCACCGTGCGGATCGCCGCGAGCAGGAACTCGGGCTCGGCGTCCTTGAGCACGAAGCCGCTCGCCCCCGCGCGGATCGCCCTCGCGGCGTTCTCGTCGAGGTCGAACGTCGTGAGCACGAGGATGCGCGGTCCCTCGGCGCCCGCGGCGTCCGCCACGATCCACTCGGTCGCCTGGATGCCGTCGGCCCGCGGCATCCGGATGTCCATGAGCACGACGTCGGGCTTCGAGGTGCGCACCATCGAGCGGGCCTCGACGCCGTCGCCGGCCTCGCCCACGACCTCGAGGTCGTCCTGCGAGTCGATGAGCATGCGCAGGCCGCCGCGGAAGAGCGGCTGATCGTCGACGAGGGCGACGCGGATGCCGCGGCCGCTCATGCCGGCACCGTCGCGGCGTCGCGCGCGAAGGGGATCGTCGCCCGCACGCGGAAGCGTCCGTTCGTGCCGTCGCTCGCCTCGAGCTCGCCACCCGCGAGGGTCGCGCGCTCGCGCATGCCCGGGATGCCGTGGCCCGCCGCGTTCGCGGGCACCGCCGCGCCGCTCGGCAGGCCGTTCGTGACAATCACGGCGAGGCTCGCCGTGCCCCAGTCGAAGACGAGCTCGACGGGGGCCGACCGCTCGCCGTGCCGGAGCGCGTTCGTGAGCGCCTCCTGCACGATGCGGTAGACCGCGAGGGCCGGCGCGTCGGAGAGCTCCGAGGCGGTGCCGTAGCTGTGCCACTCGATCTGCAGCCCCGACTCGCGGAAGCCGCGCACGAGCGCGTCGAGGTCGTTCATGCCGGGCTGCGGTCCGGCCTCCTGGTTGTGCCGCAGCTCGCCGAGCAGCACGCGCACGTCGGTGAGCGCGGCGCGCGAGGTCGCGGCGATGTTCTCGAGCGCCTCGACGACGGGCGCCGGGATCGACTTCGCCGAGTACCGGGCGCCGTCGGCCTGAGCGATCACGACCGCGAGCGAGTGGGCGACGATGTCGTGCACGTCGCGCGCGACGCGGTTGCGCTCCTGCTCGAGCGTGACCTCCTGCGTCACCTCGCCGAGCCGCGCCGTCGCGCGCAGCTCGCCCGTCTGCGCGGCGCGACGGCTGCGATTGACGTAGACGAGCATCCCGGCGACCCAGGCGAGGGCGAAGAAGGCGAAGACGAAGAGGAACATGAGGAGGCTGCTGAGCATCCCCGCGTAGAACGACAGCCCGCTGAAGACGCCGACGCCGGCGACGAGGGTGCCGACGAGGCCGATCCAGCGCGTGGCGGGCCGCCCGTAGGCCGCGGTGCCGAAGAAGACGAGCAGGAGCGGGGCGAAGACGGGGAAGAAGCCGGTCTGCCAGAGGTAGGCCGAGGCGAGCGTGCCGAGCGTGCCGACCGCGGCGATCGCGAGCGCGGCGAACGGCTGCACGCGGTAGAGCACGATCGTCGAGCTCAGCAGGATGAGCGACATCACGCCGAGCACTCCGCCGTAGCCCATCATCGGCACCGCGAGGATCCCGAAGTAGAAGGCGGCGGCGACGACCTCGATCACGAGGCGGTGGCGCCGGAAGTTCGCGATCGTGAACCAGAGGGCGATCCGGTCGAGCAGGGACGGGCCGTTCATGTCCCCCACGGTACGTCGCCGCGCTCGGGCCGGCATCCGCCGCGGGGTTGATCGCCGATCAGCCGCGAGTCGGGTCAGAAGCCGAGACGCCCGAGCTGCTTGGGATCGCGCTGCCACTCCTTCGCGACCTTCACCCGCAACGAGAGGAAGACCTGCGACCCCACGAGCGGCTCGATCTGGGCGCGGGCGCGGGCGCCGACCTCCTGGAGCCGCTCCCCGCCCCGGCCGATGACGATGCCCTTCTGGCTGTCGCGCTCGACGAAGAGGTTGGCGTAGATCTCGACGAGCTCCTTGTCGTCGCGCTGCACCATGTCGTCGATCGTGACGGCGAGCGAGTGCGGCAGCTCGTCGGAGACCCCCTCGAGCGCCGCCTCGCGGATGAGCTCGGCGATGCGCGCCTCGAGCGACTCGTCGGTGCGCACCTCGTCGGGGTAGAGCGGCGGCGAGACGGGCAGGAGCTTCACGAGCTCCCCGAGCAGCGTGTCGAGCTGGATGCGGCTGGTCGCCGAGACCGGCACGATCGCCTCCCAGTCGCGCAGACCGGCGACCGCGAGCAGCTGCTCGGCGACGGCGGTCTTGCCCGCGGCGTCGATCTTCGTGACGATCGCGACCTTCCTCGCGCGCGGGAACGCGTCGAGCTGCTCGTTGATGAACCTGTCACCGGGTCCGATCCGCTCGTTCGCCGGCAGGCACATGCCGATGACGTCGACGTCGCCGAGCGTCGCGGTGACGACGTCGTTGAGCCGCTGGCCGAGCAGCGTGCGCGGGCGGTGGATGCCGGGGGTGTCGACGATGATGAGCTGCCCGTCGACGCCGTGCACGATGCCCCGGATGGCACGGCGCGTGGTCTGCGGCTTCGACGAGGTGATCGCGACCTTCTCGCCGACGAGGGCGTTCGTGAGCGTCGACTTGCCCACGTTGGGACGGCCGACGAACGACGCGAAGCCGGCGCGATGCGCGGGTTTCGACACACCGCCTTCGGCGGCGCTCAACCCGCGCCCTCCCGGTGCGGGAGATCGAACGCCGCCTGGGCGTCGAGCAGCGCCTGGTCGGCCTCGACGACGATCGTGCGCAGCAGCCGTCGGCGCCCCTCGACGCGCTCGGCCCGCAGCTTGAGTCCGGAGACCTCGACGACCGACCCGGTCTCGGGCAGGCGGCCGAGCGCCTTGGAGAGCAGACCGCCCGCCGTGTCGACGTCGTCGTCCTCGAGCTCGATGCCGAACAGGTCTCCGAGCTCGTCGAGCGGCAGGCGCGCGCTCACCCGGAACACCCCGCCGCCGAGGTGCGAGACGTCGGGGGTCTCGGTGTCGTACTCGTCGGAGATGTCGCCGACGAGCTCCTCGATGAGGTCCTCGAGGGTCACGAGTCCCGCGATGCCGCCGTACTCGTCGATCACGAGCGCGAGGTGGGTGGCGTCGAGCTGCATCTGGCGCAGGGTGTCGTCGGCCTTCTTCGACTCGGGCACGAACACCGCGGGACGCGCGAGGTCGCGCGCGGTGCCCGTCTCGGCGGGCTTCTCGAACGAGTGCCGGGCGACGTCGCGCAGGTAGAGCACGCCGAACACCTCGTCGGCGTCCTTGCCCACGACGGGCATGCGCGAATGCCCCGTGCGCAGGAACTCCCGCATCGCGTCGTCGAGGGTCGCGTCGTCGTCGAGCGTGTCCATGTCGGTGCGCGGCACCATGACCTCGCGCACGACGGTGTCGCCCCACTCGAAGATCGAGTGGATGAGCTCGCGATCGTCCTCCTCGAGCACGTCGAGCTCGGCCGCCTCGTCGACCATGCTGAGCAGCTGCTCCTCGCTCGAGAACGTCTGCGTGCGCGGGCGACCCGGCGTGACGCGGTTGCCCAGGGCGACGAGGGCGTCGGCGAGGGGTCCGAGCAGCACGCGCACGAAGCGCACGACGGGAGCGGCGAAGGCGATGATCGGCCGCGCATGCGCGCGTCCGACGGAGCGCGGCGACGAGCCGACGAGCACGAACGTCGCGGCCGTCATGACGAGCACCGACGCGATGAGCACCCACCACCAGTCGGCCAGCAGGCTCGCGAAGATGAGCGTCACGAGCACCGCGGCGGTCGTCTCCGACAGGATGCGCATGAAGTTCAGCGCGTTGACGTGCGCCCCGGTGTCGGCGGCGATCTTGAGCAGCGAGGTCTTCGCCCGCCGGTGCGCGGCGAGGTCGACGAGGTCGGTGCGGCTGAGGACGCCGAGGGCGGCGTCGGCCGCGGCGAGCAGCCCGCCGAAGGCGACGAGCAGCACCGCGACGGCGACGGACACCCCGATGAGCGCGGTCATCGCTTCCGTTCGGCGAGCGTGAAGCCGACGAGGATCTCGCGCTGGATGCCGAACATCTCGCGTTCCTCGTCGGGCTCGGCGTGGTCGTAGCCGAGCAGGTGCAGGATGCCGTGCGCGGTGAGCAGCTGCATCTCGTCGGCCGGGGCGTGGCCCGCATCCTGCGCCTGCGCGATCGCGACCTGCGGGCAGATGACGAGGTCGCCGAGCAGCCCGGGCGGCGTGATCTCGTCCTCGCTCCCGGGGCGCAGCTCGTCCATCGGGAACGACAGCACGTCGGTCGGCCCGGGCTCGTCCATCCACTGCACGTGCAGCTGCTCCATCGCGGCCTCGTCGACGAGCAGGATGGCGAGCTCGGCATCCCGATGCACGTGCAGGTGGTCGAGCGCGAAGGTCGCGAGCCGCTGCAGGGCCGACTCGTCGACCTCGACGCCCGACTCGTTGTTGATCTCGATGCTCACGGGTTCCTCCGACGACGCGGACGCTCCGGCCCGGGGGTCTTGCGGTCCTGCGGCGCGTGCCCGCGGCGCTCGGCGCGGTTCGCCCCCTCCGGGTTGACCTCGGCGGGGTTCTCCCGGGCGTAGCGCCGGGCCTGCTGCTGGGCGTCGTAGGCCGTGTAGCGGTCGACGATCCTGCCCACGAGCGAGTGGCGCACGACGTCCTCGCTCGTGAGGGTCGCGAAGTGGATGTCGTCCATCTCGTTCAGGATGCGCGACACGAGCTGGAGTCCCGACGCCCCGGTCGGCAGGTCGACCTGCGTGATGTCGCCCGTGACGACCATCTTGGTGCCGAAGCCGAGGCGCGTGAGGAACATCTTCATCTGCTCGGGCGTCGTGTTCTGCGCCTCGTCGAGCACGACGAAGGCGTTGTTGAGCGTCCGGCCACGCATGTACGCGAGGGGCGCGACCTCGACGGTGCCGGCCGCGAGCAGCTTGGGCACGAGCTCGGGGTCCATCATCTCGTTGAGCGCGTCGTACAGCGGCCGCAGGTACGGGTCGATCTTGTCGTTGAGGGTGCCGGGCAGGAAGCCGAGCCGCTCGCCCGCCTCGATCGCGGGCCGGCTGAGGATGATGCGGTCGACCTCCTTGCGCTGCAGCGCCTGCACGGCCTTCGCCATCGCGAGGTAGGTCTTGCCCGTTCCGGCGGGGCCGATGCCGAAGACGATCGTGTGGTGGTCGATCGCGTCGACGTACGCCTTCTGGCCGAGCGTCTTGGGGCGGATGCTCTTGCCGCGGCTCGTGAGGATCGCCTGCGACAGCACGTCGGCCGGGCTGCCCTGCCCGCGCTCGAGGATGCTCGCGCCCGCCGTCACATCCGTCGGGCCGAGCTCGACGCCGTTCCTGACCATCGCGATGAGCTCCTGCACGAGCTGCTCGGCGGCGCGCACGTCGGAGTCGGGGCCCTCGAGGGTGACCCGGTTGCCGCGCACGAGCACCGTGACGTCGGGGAAGCGCTGCTCGAGCGTCGAGAGCAGGCGGTCCTGCGGGCCGAGCAGCCGGACCATCGCGACGCCGTCGACCTCGAGCTCCGCCTTGTGCGAGCGGGCCGAGCCGGGATCGGTCACAGGGCGGCCTCCGAGAGCCCGCCGCCGAGCACGTGCGCGTGCACGTGGAACACGGTCTGGCCCGCGTCGGCACCCGTGTTGAAGACGAGCCGGTACTGTCCGCCGACGTGCTCGTCGGCGAGCTGCTGCGCGGCGGCCACGAGCTCGGCGAGCAGCGCGGGATCGCCCGCGGCGAGCTCGGTCACGTTCGCGTACTCGGCCGTCTTCGGGAAGAGCAGCAGGTGCACGGGCGCCTTCGGCGCGATGTCCTGGATGCCGAGCACGCGCTCGCTCTCGAAGACCTTCGTCGACGGGATGTCGCCGGCGACGATGCGCTCGAAGATGGTGGGCTCGGACATGTCCCTAGCTTACGAGTCGGCCTCGAACGCCGCCCGGTACAGGGCGATGCGCTCCTCGTCGCGCTCGATGCCGTAGGCGTCGAAGAAGGTCGGCTCCCATCCCTCGCCGAAGTTCCACGCCAGGCTCATGCTCGCGACCGCGAGGTCGGCCCAGCGGTCGCCCACCCCGATGTCGCCGAGATCGACGTGGCCCGCGAACCGGCCGTCGGGCGCGACCACGGTGTTCGGCGCGCACGCGTCGCCATGCAGCACGACGGCGCCGTCGGCCGGCGGCGGGGCGTCGGCCGGGATCCAGCTCGTGCGGAACGGGCAGGCGGCCGACGGCACCTTGTCGTGCAGCGCGCGCAGTCCCGCGGCGATCGCCCGCACGGCGACCTCGGGACGCTCGAGCCACTCCCCCGAGACCGCGCCGGTGCCGGCGAGCGCGCGTGTGACGAGCACCTGGCCGGCGTCGTCGCGGCCGAGGTCGAGCACGACGGGCACGGGGTGCCCGACGGCACGCGCCCAGACGAGCCGCGCCCGCTCCGCCTCGAGGTCGATTCCCGAGCTCAGCGGGTTCCACTTGAGGTAGCGGTCGCCCGCGACGAAGGTGAGCCCGCCGAGCTCGTTCTGCCAGACGACGTCGTCGACGCGCTCGGCGAAGGCGCGCACGAGAGCCGGCACCTCGACGGGCTCGGTCGGCGCACCGGCGACGTGGATCGGGCTCACCAGCGACCCAGTCGCGCGTTCAGCACGGCGAGCGCCGCGGGTCCGGCGGTCGACGTGCGCAGCACCTCGGTGCCGAGGCGCACGAGGGTCGCGCCCCCCGCGACGAGGGTCTCCGACTCGCGCGGCGACGTGCCGCCCTCCGGTCCGACGACGAGCGTGACCCGGTCGGCGTCGAGGTCGACCGCGGTGAGCGCGACCTCGGCCCCGGGCACGAGCACGAGCACCTGGCCCGGCAGCGTCGCGAGGGATGCCGTGGTGCCGATCGGCTCGACGGCCGGCACGAACGGGCGGATCGACTGCTTCGCCGCCTCGCGCACGATCGACGCCCAGCGCTCGCGGCCCTTGGCGGCCTTCGGCCCGTCCCAGCGCGACACCGACCGCTCGGCGGCCCACGGGATCACGCCCGACACCCCGAGCTCGGTCGCCGCCTGCACCGCGAGCTCGTCACGATCGCCCTTCGCGAGCGCCTGGGCGAGCCACAGCTCGGGTCGCGCCGCCTCGTGCACGGTCACCGACTCGACCGTGAGCGTGAGGTGGTCGCGCTCGACCGTCAGCACCGTGCCGCTCGCCACCGTGCCTCCACCGTCGCCGAGCGACAGCCTCTCGCCGACGCGCACCCGGGCGACCGCGATCGCGTGCCGCGCCTCCTCGCCCGCGAGCGTCACGACCGACCCCGCCACGGCATCCGTGAGCTCCGGCTTCAGGTAGAGCGACGCCACTACATGCCGCCGAGGAACCGATCGCGGAGCTTGGCGAAGAGGCCCTGCTGGAACTTGGAGAACTCGGGGCGGACGGGGCGGCGCGAGGCGGCGAACTGCTCCATGAGCTTCTGCTCCGTGCTGTTGAGCCGCACGGGCGTCACGACCTGGATGCCGACCCGCAGGTCGCCGCGGCCCTGGCCGCGGCGGTGGGTGATGCCGCGATCCTTCACGGTCACGACGTCGGCCGACTGCGTGCCGGGCTTGATCTCGATCGTGACGTCGCCGTCGAGCGACGCGAGCGTCACCTCGGTGCCGAGCACGGCATCCACCATCTGCACCTCGAGCGTCGCGAGCAGGTCGTCGGCGTTGCGGCTGAACACGTCGTGGTGCTTGACCTTGAACTCGAAGACGACGTCGCCGTTCGGTCCGCCGGCCGGTCCCGCCTGGCCGCGGCCCTTGAGCTGCAGCCGGTCGCCCGTCTCGACCCCCGCGGGGATGTCGAACGAGAGCGTGCGCTTCGCCCGCACCCGGCCCTGCCCCACGCAGGTCGGGCACGGGTTCGGGATGACGGTGCCGTAGCCCTGGCACGTGCCGCACGGGCTCGAAGTCATCACGTTGCCGAGGAGCGACCGCACGGCGCGCTGGATGTGGCCCGTGCCGCCGCAGATGTCGCACGTCACGGGGGTGGTGCCCGGCGCGCAGCACGAGCCGTGGCACGTCTCGCACGTGACGGCCGTGTCGACCTCGAGGTCGCGGTGCGCCCCGAAGATGACGTCGTCGAGCGCGATCTCGAGCCGCACGAGGGAGTCGTCGCCGCGCGCCCGGCGCTGCCGCGGGCCCGAGCGTCCCTGCGCCGCGCCGAAGAAGGTCTCGAAGATGTCGCCGAAGCCGAAGCCCTGGGCGCCGCCGCCGAAGCCGGCCTGCGGGCCGAGGTCGTAGCGCTGCCGCTGGTCGGGGTCGCTCAGCACGTCGTAGGCGTGCGTGACCGACTTGAACCTGTCGGCCGCCTCGGCGCTCGGGTTGACGTCGGGATGGAGCTCGCGCGCGAGCTTCCGGTACGCCTTCTTGATCTCCTCGGGGCTGGCATTCCTGTCGACCCCGAGGACCTCGTAATGATCCGCCACTTACCGTTCGTCCTCACCGAGCAGCCGCGTCAGGTAGCGCGCCACCGCGCGCACGGCCGCCATGTTGTTCGAGTAGTCCATGCGCGTCGGCCCGAGCACCCCGAGGTGCGCGATGCCGCCGCCCGCCGCCGTGTAGCCGGACGCCACGACGCTCGTCTCTCCGAGGCCCGGGGCCTCGTGCTCGCGCCCGATGCTCGTGCGCACGCCGTCGACCTCGATCTCCATCTCGCCGAACAGCTTGAGCATCGTCACCTGCTCCTCGAGCGCCTCGAGCACGGGATGGATGCTGCCGCTGAAGTCGCGCTCGGTGCGCGCGAGGTTCGCCGCGCCCGCGACGACGATGCGGTCCTGCCGGTTGGCCGCGACCTGATCGCCGAGGCTCGCCACGATCGCCGCGACGAGCTCTCCGCGCTCGCGCGGGAACGCGGCCGGCAGCCCGCCGAGCTTCGTGGCGGCGTCGCCGAGAGCGAGCCCGCCGAGGTCGGCGTTGATGCGCCCGCGCAGCTCGGCGAGCGTGTCCTCGTCGACCGCGACGGGCACGTCGAGCAGCCTCTGGTCGACGCGGCCGGTGTCGGTGATGAGCACCGTCATGAGCCGGGTGGGGCCGAGCGCGACGAGCTCGACGTGGCGGATGCGGGCGCTGCCGAAGGAGGGGTACTGGGCGACGGCCACCTGGCTCGTGAACTGCGAGAGCAGCCGCACGGTGCGGGCGAGCACGTCGTCGAGGTCGACCGACTCCCCGAGGAAGGTCTCGATCGCCTGACGCTGGGCGGAGCTGAGCGGGCGGAGCTCCGTGAGGCGGTCGACGAAGACGCGGTAGCCCTTGTCGGTCGGCACCCGACCGGAGGAGGTGTGCGGGGCGGCGATGAGCCCCTCCTCCTCGAGCAGCGCCATGTCGTTGCGGATGGTCGCGGCCGAGACCCCGAAGGCGTGGCGCTCGACGATCGCCTTCGAGCCGACCGGCTCGCGCGAGGCGACGTAGTCCTGCACGACGACGCGGAGCACCTCGAGGCTGCGCTCGGAGACCATCGAAGCCTCCTCTCCACGGGTTAGCACTCGGTTCGATCGACTGCCAATACTAGCGCGACACGCCGTTACCAAGCCGTTGCCATGCGGAATCGGCAAGCGCTAGCTTGTGGGATGCCGGTTCTCGGCATCCGCTCACCGAAAGGCAGTGCCTCCCATGACCGACCCCGCCGCTTCGCAGCCCGTTCCGCCTCCGGCCGGCGGTCCCGCGGTTCCGCCGCCCGTCGCGCCGCAGCCGGCCGCCCCGCTCACGGAGGCCGAGGACAAGCAGTGGGCGTCGTTCGCGCACTTCGGCGGCGCCGTCATCGTGCTCGCGCTCGCGTGGGCGTGGCTCGGCATCCTGGCGGTGGTCCCCGCCCTCGTGATCTTCCTCGTCTTCGGCAAGCGCGGAGCCAAGACGCTGGTCGAGTCGAAGGAGGCGCTCAACTTCATGATCACCGCCGTCGGCGCGCTGATCATCTGGGTCATCATCTCGTCGATCATCGGCTACGCGATCGGCTCGTCGCTCGCCTTCGGCTTCAACATCTCGGCCTACTACATCCTGGGCTTCGTGCTCGGCCTCCCCTCGTGGGCGATCATCGTCGCGGCGATCATCTTCTCGATCATCGGCGGCGTGAAGGTCAACGGCGGCGGTTCGTACCGCTACCCGTTCGCGCTGCGTCTCATCAAGTAAATCCGCTACCCAAGGAGATCACTCACATGACCACCCCTCCCGCGGCCCCGCCGCCGTCGTACCAGCCGCAGCCCGTCTCGGCCGCGGACGAGAAGACCTGGTCGGTGCTGTCGCACGTCGGCGGCATCATCCTCAACTGGGTCGGACCGCTCATCGTGTTCCTCATCTACAAGGACCGCTCGGCCGTGATCCGCGCCCACTCGGTGGCCGCGCTCAACTTCCAGCTGACGATCCTCATCGCCTACATCGTGGGCTCGATCACCGCGGTGCTCATCATCGGCGTCTTCATCCTGCTCGCCGCCTCGGCGGTGTCGATCATCTTCGGCATCATCGCGGCGCTCGCGGCGAACGAGGGGCGCCCCTACAAGTACCCCTTCGCGATCACGTTCGTGAAGTAACAC
>JAEWKY010000173.1 GCA_023457615.1 Actinomycetes bacterium
CTCGAGGAGCGCTGGCTCGCGGTGCTCGGCGACCGACGCGCCGCGCGCACGGCGGCGCTCCTGCCGCACCTCGTCGCCGTCGGCGCGAGCGTCACCCCGGGCCTGCACGACGAGGAGCTCGCCGACGTCGCCGCCGCGGTCGCGCGACTGCCCCGCTAGCCACTCCTCGTCGATCGGCCCTGCCCCCGTCCCCGCGCCGGGCGTAGCCTCGCACCGTGACCCGCGTCGAACCGTTCACGATCGACGTCGCGCAGGACGTGCTCGACGACCTGCGCGACCGCCTGGGGCGCACGCGGCGCCCGCCGACGGTGCGGCACGACTGGGAGCGCGGCACGTCGAGCGACGCCCTCGACCGGCTCCTCGCCCACTGGGGCGGACCCTACGACTGGCGCGCGGCCGAGCGCCGGCTGAACGCCCTCGACCACGTGCGCGTCGAGGTCGACGGCCTGCGACTGCACGCCGTGCGCGCGGGAACGTCCGGCGCCACGCCGCTCCTGCTGATCCACGGCTGGCCCGACGGCGTCGTGCGCTTCGAGCGCGCCCTGCCGCTCCTCGCGCCGCACTTCGAGCTGGTCGTGCCGAGCATCCCGGGCTACGGCTGGAGCGACATCCCCGCCGAGCCGACCGGACCCGCCCGCGTCGGCGACCTCCTCGCCGGGCTCATGGCGGCGCTCGGCCACGAGCGCTTCGGCGTGCACGGCGGCGACATCGGCTCGACGATCGGCGAGCAGCTCGCGCTGCGGCACCCCGAGCGCGTGCTCGGCCTGCACCTCGGCGACGTTCCGCTCCACCGGCCGCGCGGGCTCTCGACGGCCGACCGCACCCCGACGGACGACGCGTGGCTCGCGCGGCTCGCGGCCTGGGATGCCCCCGGCGGCGGGAGCGCGTACGCCCGGCTCCAGCGCAGCCGACCGCAGACGCTCGCGGTGTCGCTCGAGGACTCGCCCGCGGGTCTCGCGGCGTGGTTCCTCGAGAAGTTCCACGCCTGGACCGATCCCGCGGGCGACGTCTTCGCGGCGCTCACGCTCGACGACCTCTGCACGAACCTCACGGTCTACTGGACGACCCGCACCGCGGGCTCGAGCGCCGACTACTACTACGACAACGCCCACTCCGAGCTCGGCACGGGCCGCGTGACGGCGCCGACGGCGTTCGCCCAGTTCCCGAACGACATCCTGCCGGGGCCGCGGGAGACGGTGCAGCGCTGGTTCGAGGTCGTGCGCTGGACGGAGTTCCCGCACGGCGGGCACTTCGGGCCGTGGCAGCATCCCGAGCCCTGGGCGGCCGACGTCGTCGCCTTCTTCGACGGGCTGCGCGGCTAGGCTCCCAGGAAAGGCCCAGCGAACGCGCAGAAACTGGGAGCATGAGTGACGGCCCCCGTATCCTGATCGTCGACGACGAGCCGAACATCCGCGACCTCCTCACCACGAGCCTGCGCTTCGCCGGCTTCGCGGTGCGGGCCGTCGGCAACGGCGCCCAGGCGATCTCGGCGGTGCTCGAGGAGGAGCCCGACCTCATCATCCTCGACGTCATGCTCCCCGACATGAACGGCTTCGGCGTCACCAAGCGCCTGCGGGCCTCGGGCTACACGGCGCCGATCCTGTTCCTCACCGCGAAGGACGACACGGAGGACAAGATCACCGGCCTCACCGTCGGCGGCGACGACTACGTCACGAAGCCGTTCTCGCTCGACGAGATCGTCGCCCGGCTCAAGGCGATCCTGCGGCGCACGATGCACGACGAGGAGGACGCCGTCATCCGCGCCGGCGAGCTCACGATGGACCAGGACACGCACGAGGTGTCGGTGGGCGACGAGCAGGTCGAGCTCTCCCCCACCGAGTTCAAGCTGCTGCGCTACCTCATGCTCAACCCGAACCGCGTGCTGTCGAAGGCGCAGATCCTCGACCACGTCTGGGAGTACGACTTCAACGGCGACGCGGGCATCGTCGAGAGTTACATCTCCTACCTGCGACGTAAACTCGATCAGCACTCGACCGAGCCGATGATCCAGACGAAGCGCGGATTCGGGTACATGCTGAAGACCGCCAAGGCCTAGACGGAGCGCCCGTCCCGGCCGTACCTCCCGGGAGGAGCCGCGTGGCGAATCCCGTCTCCGCGTCGTTCGACCGCTGGTGGAACGGCATCTCGCTGCGCGCCAAGGTCACCGGCGTCACCGTCTTCCTGCTGACCCTCGGCCTCATCGTCGCGGGCGCGGGCACGATGACGGTGCTGCGCACCTACCTCGTCGAGCGCGTCGACGAGGCCGTGCGCGACTCCGCGGCGCGCATCCCGTCGGGGATCAGCCTCGACGGCATCCGCGCCTTCGGCGACGCCGACCGCTTCCCGCAGAACTACGTCGCCGCGGTGTCGGCCACCGGCGAGCTCATCGAGGACAACCTCACCGACGAGCAGGCCGAGGTCGCCCCCGTGCTCGGCGAGCTCAAGCTCGCGCACGCCGTCGCGCTCGAGGGCCAGACCGTCACGCTCTTCGACGCGTCCGGCACCGTGGAGTGGCGCGCCGTCGCCTACCCCGCGGCCGTCGGCCCGGGATCGACGCAGGCCACGCTCGTCGTCGCGCGCACCTTGAGCGACACGAACGCGCTGCTCGGGCGGTATGCCGCGATCTTCCTGCTCTTCGCGATCGCCGTCGTCGTGCTCGGGGCGATGGCGACGCAGCTGCTCGTCACGGGCGCCTTCATGCCGCTGCGCGACGTCGAACGCACGGCCGCGCGGTTCGCCGCGGGCGACTACAGCCAGCGGCTCGGCGGGGCGACGCCGAACACCGAGGTCGGCCGCCTCTCGCGCTCGCTCAACACGATGCTCGCCCGCATCGACCGGGCGTTCGCCGATCGCGCGCGCACGGTCGACCAGATGCGCCGGTTCGTCGGCGACGCGTCGCACGAGCTGCGCACGCCGCTGGTCTCGCTGCGCGGCTACGCCGAGCTGTACCGGATGGGCGCGCTGCAGAACCCCGACGACGTCGCCCAGGCGATGGACCGCATCGAGCGCGAGGCGATCCGCATGGGCGGACTGGTCGAGGACCTCCTCGAGCTCGCGCGGCTCGACGAGGCCCGGCCGCTGCAGCGCGTCGCCGTCGACCTCCTGCCGATCGCCCAGGATGCCGCGCTCGACGCCGCCGCCTCGGCTCCCGAGCGGCGCATCACCGTCGTCGTGCCCGAGGAGCCCGAGGCGGACGCGCCTGGCGACCCGGCGCCGAGCGAGCCGGGGGCGGATGCCGAGGCCGCGGTCGCGAGC
>JAEWKY010000174.1 GCA_023457615.1 Actinomycetes bacterium
GCCACGAGCTCTCCCGCGTCGGCGGCACCGTGCGCGACGCCTTCCTGGGACGGGCCCTCACGGGCGACGACGTCGACCTCGACTTCACGACCTCGGCGACCCCCGACGAGACGGAGGCGATCCTCGCCCCCACCGGCCGGACGCTGTGGGACACCGGCCGCCGCTTCGGCACGATCGGCGTGCGGATCGCCGGCTACGTGTGCGAGATCACGACCTATCGCAGCGACGTGTACGACGGCGCGACCCGCAAGCCCGAGGTCGCGTTCGGCGACAGCCTCGAGGCCGACCTGACCCGGCGCGACTTCACCGTCAACGCGATGGCCCTCCGGGTGCCGGAGCTCCAGCTCGTCGACCCGACCGGGGGCTTCGACGACCTGCTCGCGCGCCGTCTGCGCACCCCCGGCGCCCCGGGGATCTCGTTCGGCGACGACCCGCTCCGGATGCTGCGCGGCGCCCGGTTCCGCGCCCAGCTCGGCTTCGAGCTCGACCCGACCGCGGCCGCGGCCGCCCGCCGGATGGCGCCGACCCTCGAGATCGTCGCCGCGGAGCGGGTGCAGCAGGAGCTCGCCAAGCTGCTGCTCGCCGACGCGCCGGCGGACGGCATCCGGGTGCTCGTCGACACCGGCCTCGCCGACCAGGTGCTGCCGGAGGTGCCGGCGCTGCGGCTCGAGATCGACGAGCACGCGCGCCACAAGGACGTCTACGAGCACAGCCTCACGGCGCTCGACCAGGCGATCGAGCTCGAGCGGGAGCGCGGGCACGCGCCCGACCTCGTGCTGCGGCTCGCCGTGCTGCTGCACGACATCGGCAAGCCGGCGACCCGGGCGATCGAGCCGGGCGGGGGGGTGACCTTCCACCACCACGACGTGCTCGGGGCGCGGCTCGCCGCCAAGCGCCTCAAGGCGCTGCGGTTCGACAAGGCGACGATCGAGGGGGTCTGCGACCTCATCCGGCTGCACCTGCGGTTCTTCGGCTACTCGGAGAGCGCGTGGACGGATGCCGCGGTGCGGCGGTACGTGCGCGACGCGGGGGAGCAGCTCGAGCGGCTGCACATCCTCTCGCGGGCCGACGTGACGACGCGCAACCGCCGGAAGGCCGAGCGCCTGGCCTTCGCCTACGACGACCTCGAGGAGCGCATCGCGGCGCTCGCCGAGGAGGAGGAGCTCGCGGCCATGCGACCGGACCTCGACGGCGAGGCGATCATGCGCATCCTCGGCCTCCCCCCCGGGCCGCAGGTCGGAGCGGCGTACAGGTTCCTCCTCGAGGCGCGGCTCGACGAGGGGCCGCTCGGCGCCGAGGAGGCCGAGCGCCGGCTGCGCGAGTGGTGGACGACCCAAGCTGGCTAGCTGGGCGCGACTGACCTATGATCGACAGGTTGTCCGCGCGCAGGATCCCTGCCGCTCGGCGACACGTCACAACCCTCCTGCTGCAGAACGACTGCAGCCGCTGAGACCAGAGGAGGTGGGTTAATGACGCACCAGTATGAACTGATGGTGATCCTCGATCCCGAGATCGACGAGCGCACCGTCGCCCCCAGCCTGGACAAGTTCCTCAACGTGATCCGCAACGACGGCGGCACGATCGAGAACGTCGACATCTGGGGCCGTCGCCGCCTGGCGTACGAGATCCAGAAGAAGTCCGAGGGCATCTACGCCGTCGTGAACTTCACGGCGAACTCCGACGCGACCGTCGAGCTCGACCGCCAGCTCAAGCTCTCCGAGGCCGTGCTCCGCACCAAGGTGCTGCGCGCCGAGGAGGCCGTCGCCCGGGTCGCCGCGCACGCGGCCGAGCAGGAGCTCAAGGCCGAGCGCAAGGCCGCCGCCGCGGCGAAGAACCCGGCCAAGCCGGCCGCCGCGGCCGACTCCGCCCCGGCCGAGCCCGCCGCCGACGAGGCGAAGGCCGAGTAGTCATGGCCGGCGAGACGATCATCACCGTGGTGGGCAACCTCACCGCCGACCCCGAGCTGCGCTACACGCAGAACGGGCTGGCCGTCGCCAACTTCACCATCGCGTCGACCCCGCGTACGTTCGACCGCGCGTCGAACGACTGGAAGGACGGCGAGGCCCTGTTCCTCCGCGCGTCCTGCTGGCGCGAGTTCGCCGAGCACGTCGCGGGCTCGCTGACGAAGGGGATGCGGGTCGTCGCGACCGGCAACCTCAAGCAGCGCAACTACGACGACCGCGACGGCAACAAGCGCACGTCGATCGAGCTCGACGTGCTCGAGATCGGCCCCTCGCTCCGCTACGCGACCGCGCAGGTGACGCGCGCGTCCGGCGGCGGTGGCGGTGGACGCTCGCAGGTGTCCTCGGGCGGCGACGACTCGTGGGCGCCGAGCGGCGGCGGACCGGCGGCCGGCGGAGGTTCCGACGACGTCTGGAACACGCCCGGCAACTACAACGACGAGACCCCGTTCTGAGCGCCTGAGCGCACAGACGAAGAGAACTGAGGAACAGCAATGGCTGGCAAGAGCAGCAGCAGCGGTGGAGACCGCCGCAAGCGCGGGCCCAAGGGCGGCAAGAACGCCGCTCCCGCGAAGAGCATCAAGGTGGGTGTGATCGACTACAAGGACGTCGCCACGCTCCGCAAGTTCATCTCCGAGCGCGGGAAGATCCGCGCCCGGCGCATCACCGGCGTCTCGGTGCAGGAGCAGCGTCTCATCGCGCGCGCGGTCAAGAACGCGCGCGAGATGGCGCTCCTCCCCTACGCGGGTTCGGGGCGATAAGTCATGTCGAAGCTCATCCTGACGTCCGAGGTCTCCGGCCTCGGCTCCGCCGGTGACGTCGTCGACGTCAAGAACGGCTACGCCCGCAACTACCTCATCCCGCAGGGCTACGCGATCGCGTGGACCAAGGGCGCCGAGAAGCAGGTCGCCACGCTGCAGGCCGCGCGCGACGCGCGCGAGGCCGCGTCGCTCGAGGACGCTCAGGCGTTCAAGGCGAAGCTCGAGGCCACCCCCGTGAAGCTGTCGGTCAAGGCGGGTCGCGAGGGTCGCCTGTTCGGCTCGGTCAAGACGGCGGATGTCGCGGACGCGGTCAAGGCCGCGGGCCTCGGCGACGTCGACAAGCGCTCGATCGAGCTCTCGACCGCGATCAAGAGCGTCGGCCGCTACGACGCGACCGTCCGTCTGCGCAGCGACGTGCTCGCCGCGCTCACGCTCGACGTGGTCGCCGCGAAGTAACCCGCTCCACCCGGATGGCGCACCCCGCGGGGTGCGCCATCCGTCGTTGACCCCCCGCTCGCCTGTCCCCTATACGGGGGCCACGCCACCCGTACCCCGGCCCTCGACCCACCCATCCGTCCACAGGTGACGTGTCAAGTGCCGAAGTCTCAAGTAACAGTCCAACCCTGTTTTCCCACACAGGGGTGTGAGACGCGAAAACCCTGGTCAGAACGCGGTTCCCGACTTCAAGATCGAAGTTCTCCCCAGCTGAGTCCACAACTTCTTCACACGCTCTCCGGCGTTTCCCGCCAGTTACCCACATTCCCATCCACAGGGCGGGTTTGTCCCCCCGCCGACGTGCTCCTAGCCTGAGCGAGGCTCGCGCGATCCGGGGTCCCGAGCCCCCGCCGTCCGACAGTCGGGGTGTCGGTCGTGTCCTTTAGCGTGCCCGCAGTCAAGCTGACCACTGGGAGGTCCTCCGCATGTCCATCGCCCATCTCGGTCTCGCCGACGCACCCGGCGGCCAGGGCGAGCGCGGAGGCTGGCAGGGCGAGCGCACGCCGCCTCACGACCTCCTCGCCGAGCAGAGCGCCCTCGGCGGCATGATGCTGAGCGGCGACGCGGTCGCCGACGTCACCGAGATCGTGCGCGGCGTCGACTTCTACATGCCCAAGCACGAGGTCATCTTCGACGCCGTGCTCACGCTGTACTCGCACGGCGAGCCCACCGACGTCATCGCCGTCACCGACCAGCTCACGAAGGGCGGGCTCCTCGGCCGCGCCGGCGGCGCCGAGTACCTCCACACCCTCACCGGTCTCGTGCCCACGGCGGCGAACGCCGGGTACTACGCCTCGATCGTCGCCGAGAAGGCGGTGCTGCGACGCCTCGTCGAGGCGGGCACCCGCATCGTGCAGATGGGCTACGCGAGCGAGGGCGAGGTCATCGACCTCGTCAACAACGCGCAGGCCGAGATCTACGGCGTCACGGGCGGCATCGAGGCCGAAGACTACGTGCCGCTCGTCGAGGCGATCGACACCGCCGTCGAGGAGATCGAGATCGCGCGCGGTCGCGACGGATCGCTGCACGGCGTCCCCACGGGCTTCAGCGAGCTCGACGAGATGACCAACGGACTCCAGGGCGGGCAGCTCATCATCGTCGGCGCGCGACCCGCGATGGGAAAGTCGACGCTCGCGCTCGACTTCGCCCGCACGGCGGCGGTGCACCACCAGCTCCCCACGATCTTCTTCTCGCTCGAGATGGGCCGCAGCGAGATCGCGACGCGTCTGCTCTCGGCCGAGGCCAGCATCCCGATGCACATCCTCCGCAAGGGCAACATGGACGACCGCGACTGGACGCGGCTCGCGAGCGTGCGCGGCGAGATCGGCGACGCCCCGCTCTACATCGACGACAGCCCCAACATGACGCTCGTCGAGATCCGCGCGAAGTGCCGCAAGCTCAGCCAGCGCGTCGGCCTCAAGATGGTCGTCGTCGACTACCTCCAGCTCATGACCTCCGGCAAGAAGGTCGAGTCGCGCCAGCAGGAGGTCAGCGAGTTCTCGCGCGCGCTCAAGCTCCTCGCGAAGGAGCTCAACGTGCCGATCGTCGCGCTCGCCCAGCTCAACCGCGGGCCCGAGCAGCGCGCCGACAAGAAGCCCGCGCTCTCCGACCTCCGCGAGTCGGGCTCGCTCGAGCAGGACGCCGACATCGTGATCCTGCTGCACCGCGAGGCCGCGTACGAGCGCGACCACCCCCGCGCGGGCGAGGCCGACCTCATCGTCGCCAAGCACCGCAACGGTCGCACCGACGACGTCGCCGTCGCGTTCCAGGGGCAGTACTCGCGCTTCGCGGACATGCCGCGCACGTAGGTCAGCGCGCGGTGCGCGCGCGGGCCCGCCAGACGGTCGCCTGCCGGGCGTCGCCCGAGGGATGCGGCTCCACCCGCTCGATCGCGAAGCCCTCGCGCTCGTAGAACGCGGCCGCGCGCTCGTTCGCGGCGACGTGCTCGACGACGAGCCGCGTCGCCGTCGCGGGCAGCAGCTCGTCGACCCTCGCGAGGAGCCTCGGTCCGAGGCCCGTGCCGCGCGACGTCGGCGCGACGTAGAGCTTGAAGACGATGTGATCGTCGCCGAGGTTCCCGAGCTGCGCGACGCCCTCGAGGCCCCGCCCCGACTCGGCGACGACGAGCAGCCCCGCCTCGATCGCGGGCGACAGGTACGCGTCGGTCCACCAGTGCTCGACCTGCCGCAGCGCGGCCTCGCGCCCGAGCAGGGGACCGTAGACGTCGGGGATGTGGGCCGCGCCGAACGCGCGGACGTCGGGCAGATCGTCGGCGCGCGCGAGCCGCACGACGATCGACCCGCGGGGTGCCGCGGGTTCTTCGCGCGACCACGCGTCGACCTCGGCGGCGAACCACTCCGGCCGCTGGAACGGGATGCCGTGGCCGGCGCCCTCGACGACGGTGAGACGGGCGTGGGGGACCGCGTCGGCGAGGCGGGAGGCCGAGTCGCGCAGCAGCGGTCGCTCGCGCGATCCGACCATCACGCCCACCGGTCCCGGGAACGACCCCCAGGCCGACGGCGGCTCGAACCGCAGGTTGTCCCCGACCGCGGCGACGAGCGTCTCCGGCGTGATCGCGCGCGACGTCGCGAAGTAGTCCGCGAACAGCTCGTCCGGCACGAAGAGCTCGCGCGCCTGGAGGCGGGCGAACCACTCGCGTCGGGCGAGGCCGGCGGTCGCGCGCAGCAGCGCGGTCGTCGCCGACGCGAAGGGGAGCGGGCGCGCCTGGGCGCTGACGACGAGTGCTCGCGCCACGAGGTCGGGATGGCGGGCGGCGAGCAGCACGGTGAGCTGCGCGCCGAGGGAGAACCCGGCGACGGCGGCCGGGCGCCCCTCGGCGGCGAGCACCTCCGCGAGCAGGCCGACGGTGCGCTCGTGCGACACGTAGTCGTCGTCGGAGCTCGCGCCGTGTCCGGGGAGGTCGGGCACGAGGATGCGGTGCTGGTTCCCGAGTCGCAGCCTGAGGTCGTCCCACATCCAGCCGGCGACCCCGCCGCCGTGCAGCAGGAGGAGGGGCGGTGCGCCGGGCGGCCCCGAGACGTCGACGTGCATGCCCCACCCTCCCATGGGCGGGGCGCCGCGCCGTCGCCGTAGACTGGCACGCGTGGTAGCCGCCTGGATCGCGCAGCTCGCCCGGGGCGTCCTGGCTCTCGCCCTCGGCGTGACGATCGCCCTCACGCTCGCGCACACCCCGCTCTTCGGGCTCGTGACCTTCGGCGTCTTCGCGGTGCTGTCGAGCATCGTGCTCCTCGGGGCGACGCTCCGCGGCGACTACGCCGGCCCGCGGCGGTTCACGTTCCTCGTGCAGGCGATCGCCACCCTCGTCGCTGGCATCCTCGCCCTCGCGGTGCCGAACGGGGGCGTCGCCTACCTCGGCATCCTCGTCGGCGCATGGGCGCTGCTGACGGGACTGCTCGAAGGCGCGAGCGGCATCCTGGCCCGCGGGCGCGCGCCGCTCACCCGCGACTGGCTCCTCACGGGCGTCGTGACGGCGCTGCTCGGGGTCGTCGCTCTCGTGCTGCCGCCCGACTTCGTGCAGGCGTTCGCGGGTGAGCGCGGCCAGGCCGGAACGCTCACCTCGTCGGTCATCCTCGTCGGGGTGATCGGAGGGTGGGCGATCATCGTCGGCGTGCTGCAGACGATCTCCGCGGTCTCGGTGCGCGCGATGCGCGGCGCCGCGGTGGCGACCTCGTGAGCGAGCCGAGGCGGCGTCCGACGCTGCGCGAGCGGGGCCGTCCCGCCGAGGTGCTCGGACTCGCGGCGGTGCTGTCGGCCTTCGTGGGCGTCGGCGTGCTGTTCTCGACGCGCAACCTCACGCTCGCGGTGGTGTTCTTCGGCGCGGCGTTCGTCGTCTCGGTGCTCGTGCTCGCGACGCTGCTGCTCGCGATCTCGAAGCCGGAGACGCCGCCGCACGACGACGACCGGCCCGCGGCGCACTAGCTCCCGGCGATCTGCGCGACCGCGCGGGTCACTCGGACAGGTAGTCGACGAGCCGGTCGGCGAGACCGACGTACGTCGCGGGGGTGAGCGCGAGCAGTCGCGCCTTCGCCTCGGACCCGATGTCGAGACCCTCGACGAACGCGCGCAGGTCGTCGCCCGACACCCGTCGTCCGCGCGTGAGCTCCTTGAGCAGCGCGTAGGGATCGGCGATCGACGAGCGGCCGGCGGTGACCTCGGCGCGGATGACCGTCTGGATCGCCTCGCCGAGCACCTCCCAGTTGCCGTCGAGATCGGCCGCGAGCGCGTCGTGCGCGACGGCGATCTCGTCGAGCCCGCGGCGGATGTTGTCGAGCGCGAGCAGCGAGTGGCCGAGCGCGACGCCGATGTTGCGCTGCGTCGTCGAGTCGGTGAGGTCGCGCTGCAGGCGGCTCGTGGCGAGGGTCTGCGAGAGCGAGTCGAGCAGCGCCGCCGAGAGCTCGAGGTTGGCCTCCGCGTTCTCGAACCGGATCGGGTTGATCTTGTGGGGCATCGTCGACGAGCCGGTCGCCCCGGCCTGCGGGATCTGGGTCAGGTAGCCGATCGAGATGTAGGTCCAGACGTCGGTGCAGAGGTTGTGCAGGATTCGGCCGGCGTGCGCGATCGCGGTGTAGAGCTCGGCCTGCCAGTCGTGCGACTCGATCTGGGTCGTGAGCGGGTTCCAGTCGAGCCCGAGCGACGTGACGAACTCGCGGGACAGCGCCGGCCAGTCGAGCTCGGGATCGGTGACGACATGCGCCGAGAAGGTGCCGGTCGCGCCGCTGAACTTGCCCAGGTACTCGGTCGCCTCGAGGCGCCGCAGCTGCCGGTGGAGCCGGTGCACGAACACGGCGAGCTCCTTGCCGAACGTCGTCGGCGTCGCCGGCTGCCCGTGCGTGCGCGAGAGCATCGGGGTCGCGCGCTCGGCGATCGCGAACTCGCGCAGCCGGGCGACGACGTCCCGCAGCCTGGGCATCCACACCCCGGCGACGGCCGCGCGCACCGTGAGCGCGTAGGAGAGGTTGTTGACGTCCTCGCTCGTGCAGGCGACGTGCACGAGCTCGGCGACCGAGTTCAGGCCGAGGTCGGCGAGCTTCTCGCGCACGAGGTACTCCACGGCCTTGACGTCGTGGCGGGTCGTGGCCTCGAGCTCGGCGAGCCGCTCGATCTCCGGCGCGCCGAACTCGGCGGCGAAGTGGCGCAGCGCGCGCACGTGCTCGGGGTCGAGCGGCGCCGAGCCGAGCAGGCCGCGCTCGGTGAGGAAGACGAGCCACTCGACCTCGACCCGCACCCGGGCGCGGTTGAGCCCGGCCTCGGAGAGGTGCTCGCCGAGGCTCTCGACGGCGGCGCGGTAGCGGCCGTCGAGCGGGCTCAGCGGCTGCGGGGGCATGGGGCTCATGGGACTCCCTGTCGAAGGACCGGCTCCAGTTGCCGGAAGAGGGCGACGCTCGCGCGCTCGATCGTGGTCAGCACCGAATCGAAGAGGGCGGCATCCGAATAGTACGGGTCGGGCACATCGTCGGAGGCGCGCCCGCGCGCGTCGTCGAAGGAGAGCAGCAGCTGCACCTTCGCGCGGGATGCCTCGTCCGGCGCCCACTCGCGCACGGTGCGCTCCTGTCCGCGGTCGAACACGACGACGAGATCGAGGGTCGAGAACCAGGCGGGGTCGAACTGGCGGGCGCGGTGCGGAGCGGCGTCGTAGCCGTGGGAGGCGAGCGCGGCGATCGTGCGGGCGTCGGCGCGCTCGCCGACGTGCCAGTCGCCCGTCGCGGCGGAGCTCACCTCGAGCCGGCCCTCGTAGCCCCCGGCCGCGATGAGCTTGCGGAACACCGCCTCCGCCATCGGCGAGCGGCAGATGTTGCCCGTGCACACGAAGCAGATGCGGAAGACCGGCCCCGGACGCGCGGGATGCCCTGCCATGCGTCCATCATCCCGCGATCCCGGCGTCCTCCACAGCCCCCGAACCGACGGTCCGACGACCTCGAGGCCCGGATGCCCGCCCGCCCCGAGCGGGAGCGGTCACGCTCGAGGCATGCCCTCGATCGACCCCGCCGCGCAGCGCGCCGACCTCGAACGGCAGCTCGCCCTGCTCGTCCCCGTGCATCAGCACCTCGCCGTCGAGGCGGCGCCGAGGCACGTGATCGTCGACGGCGACTGGACGGGTCCCGCGGCGGAGTCGGCCCACCGGCTCGTCGCCGAGCTCGAGCGCCGGCTCGCGCTCGCGGCCGACGGGGTGGACGATCTCGTGCGCACCGTGCGGCTCCAGCTCGGCAGCCTGGCGTGAGCGAGCCTCCCGCGTCGACGGGCGCGCGCTCGAAAGGCGCTCCGCTCGGCACGACCGAGAAGGGCGACCCGGGCGGGTCGCTCCTCGTCACGCCGGCGGGGCGGGTCGCGGTCTGGACCGACGCGCTGCTCACGAGCGTCGACCGGCTGCGCGCGGTCGAGGCCGGCCTCGACGTCGACGTGCGGCGGGTGCTCGCCGCCGACGCCTGCCGCGACGGC
>JAEWKY010000175.1 GCA_023457615.1 Actinomycetes bacterium
CCGCGAGACGCGGCCGCCGCGGATGTTCGCGTCGTCGTTGAAGGTCATGGGGGAACGCTACCGGTGCGGCCCGGGCGGCGTCCCCCCTTGCGGCGGGGCGAGTGGTCAGTGCGACCAGGTGAGCAGACCCTCGTGGAGCGAGAGCAGGGCGGGCCCGAGGTCGAGCGCGATCTCGAGGCACTCCGTCGAGTCCACCCCGACGCACGCCGCGTCGTTCCACGCCACATCGGCGACGTAGGCGGCGAGCGCGGCATCCTGCGCGGCGGCGAGGTCGCCGACCTGCGGATGCCCGTCGAAGTCGGCGATCCCCGTGCCGGCGAAGAGGATCTGGATCGACGTCGCGACGATCGCACCCTCGGACAGCTTGATCGAGCAGAGCGCGTCGTCGACGACGACCTCGGGCGTGCACTGGGCGCGGAGCCAGCCGTCGCGCCACTCGTCGAGGTCGGCCTTGAGCGTGTCGAGCGTCGCGAAGAACGGCTCGTCGACGGCGGGCACGCCGGTCACCGGTCCGTCGCCCGAACCGCCCGGGATGTCGGGGTCGGGCGGGTCGATCGGCAGCGGTCCGGTGGGAACGCACCCGGCGAGGAGGAGGGTGGGCAGGAGCGCCGCGGCGGCGAGGAGGGATCGGATTCTCATGCCGCCGACGGTAGGGATCGCCCGGGCGCCCTCGCGTGGCCGCGCACGCGCTGCAAGCGGTGCGCAACCGTCGCCGTCGCGCGCGGCTACCCGACGACGGGCGAGGCCAGGCGGTAGAGCACGTGCCGCCGCACCGGGCTGCCCGGGGGCACGCTCGGGTGGTCGAAGTCGTCGGCGGGATCCCGAGTCATGCCGAGACGCTCCATCACGGCCCGCGATCGGGAGTTGCCGACGGCGGTGAGCGAGACGACGCCGTCGAGACCGAGCTCGCGCCACGCGAACCCGAGGGCGGCGCGGGCCGCCTCCGTGGCGAAGCCGCGACCCCACGCCGGCCGGGCGAGGCGCCAGCCGATCTCGACCGCCGGCGCGAACGACGCCTCGAAGCCGATGGGGTTGAGGCCGGTGAAGCCGAGGAAGGCGCCCGCGTGCTCGACGGCCCAGAGGCCCCATCCGCGGTCCGCCAGCCGGCCGCCGAGCCGGTCGAACGCCGCATCCGCCTCCGCGCGGTCGAGCGTCGCGGGGAAGAACTCCATGACCTCGGGATCGGCGTTCATCGCCGCCCACGCGTCGCGATCGCCCTCCCGCCACTCGCGGAGCCGCAGGCGGTCGGTGGTCAGCACGACCGTCACGCCGCCTCCGACGCGGCCGCGACGACCTCGAGCACCCCCGCGCCGTAGGCCTCGAGCTTCTTCTCGCCGACGCCGCTGATCGTGCCGAGCTCGTCGAGGGAGCCGGGTCGCGTGACCGCGATGCCGCGCAGGGTCGCGTCGCCGAACACGATGTAGGCCGGAACGCCCTGCTCCCGGGCGACGCCGGCACGCCATTCGCGCAGCTTCTCGAACAGCCCCCGCGACCCCTCCGGCAGCTCGAGGCCGGCGGTCTTCTTCGCCGCCCGGGCCCTGCGCTCCGGCTCGCGGCGCAGCAGCACCTGACGGGAGCCGTCGAGCACCCCGCCCGCCGCCTCGGTGATGCCGAGCGTGCCGTACTCGCCCTGCACCGCGAGCAGCCCCTGCGCGAGCAGCTGCCGCACGACGCCGCGCCACTCCTGCTCGTTCAGCTCGGAGCCGATGCCGAAGGTCGAGAGCTCGTCGTGCCGGTGCTGCCGCACGCGATCGGTCTCACGGCCGAGCAGGATGTCGATGAGCTGCCCCGCGCCGAAGCGCTGATTGCGCTCCCGTTGCAGCCGCACGACGGTCGAGAGCAGCTTCTGCGCGGGCACCGTGCCGTCGAACGACTCGGGCGGCGAGAGGCACGTGTCGCAGTTGCCGCACGCCTCGCTCTGCTGCCCGAAGTAGCCGAGCAGCTGCACGCGTCGGCAGGACACCGTCTCGCACAGCGCGAGCATCGCGTCGAGGTGCTGACCCATGCGCTGCTTGTGCGCGCGGTCGCCCTCGCCGTCGTCGATCATGCGGCGCTGCTGCACGACGTCCTGCAGGCCGTAGGCGAGCCACGCGGTCGACGGGAGCCCGTCGCGCCCCGCGCGCCCCGTCTCCTGGTAGTAGCCCTCGACGCTCTTCGGCAGGTCGAGGTGGGCCACGAACCGCACGTCGGGCTTGTCGATGCCCATGCCGAACGCGATCGTCGCGACCATCACGACGCCGTCTTCGCGCAGGAACCGGGCCTGGTTGCGCGACCGCACGCCCGCGTCGAGGCCCGCGTGGTACGGCAGCGCCTCGATGCCCTCGGCGACGAGCGCGGCGGCCGTCTTCTCGACCGAGGCGCGGGAGAGGCAGTAGACGATGCCGGCGTCGCCGTGGTGCTCGCTGCGCAGCAGCGCGAGCAGCTGGCCGAGCGGCTGGTTCTTCGGCTCGATGCGGTATTGGATGTTGGGCCGGTCAAACGACGAGACGAACCATTCGGCGTCGCGCAGGTCGAGCCGCTGCGCGATCTCGCGCCGCGTGGCCTCGGTCGCCGTCGCGGTGAGCGCGATGCGGGGCACGGCCGGCCAGCGCTCGTGCAGCACCGAGAGCGCGAGGTAGTCGGGCCGGAAGTCGTGACCCCACTGCGAGACGCAGTGCGCCTCGTCGATCGCGAAGAGCGAGATGTCGACGCGATCGAGCAGGGCGAGCGTCTGCTGCAGCTTGAGCCGCTCGGGCGCGAGGTAGAGCAGGTCGATGCGACCCTCGAGCAGCTCGGTCTCGACCCGATGCCGCTCCCCCGGGTCTTGAGTCGAGTTGAGGAACGCCGCGCGCACGCCGACCGCGGAGAGGGCATCCACCTGGTCTTGCATGAGGGCGATGAGCGGCGACACGACGACGCCCGTGCCCGACCGCACGAGGGCGGGGATCTGGTAGCACAGCGACTTGCCGCCGCCCGTGGGCATGAGCACGAGGGCGTCGCCGCCGCCGATGAGCCGCTCGATGATCGCCGCCTGCTGACCGCGGAAGTCGGCGTACCCGAAGACGCGGCGCAGGATGTCGAGCGCCGACTCGGGGGCGGGCGCGACGGTCGTCATGCCGTTCACCCTACGTCGCCCCGCCGACCGACGACCGGCGGGGCGACATACCTCAGTAGGCGATGACGAGCGTGAGGGTTCGGGAGGACTCGAAGCCGTCGGCCCCCGTGAACCGCACGGTCAGCAGGTGGATGCCGCGGCTCAGCTCCCCGGTCGGGAGGTCGATGCGCCCGCCGTCGGCCGCGGTCAGCTCGACCGTGCCGAGCGGCTTGCGCCCGTCGATGAGCGTCACGGTGCCGACAGGTGCCGACCCGTCGTCCGCCCGCACGACGACGTTGACGTCGACCGAGCCGCCCTTCCTCACGAGCAGGCGGTCGGGCCAGGCGTACACCGAGGTGTCGACGGGCTCGACGACGACGGGCTCCTGCACGGTGATCGGCACCGAGACCGCCGTGCCGCCCGGGCCGGTGACGGTGAGCGTCTGCGCGCCCGACACCCCGTCCGGGATCGTGAAGGTCACCGTCGCGGCGCCCTGCTCGTCGTAGGCGTCGGTGATCGCGAAGGTCACCTCCGCCGAGCCGAGCGTCGTGTCGCCGAGCAGCACCGCGGCCTCCCCTGTCGTCGGGCCCGCCTTGCTGAACAGGAGCGATGAGAGGGTCGCCGTCACCTGCTCGCCGGCCGCGTAGCCCTCCGCCGCGGCGGGGGCGCTGAGCTGCACGCCCACGGCGCGCTGCGCGAGGTCGGGCGCGACCGGGGTGTTGTCGCCGATGTAGTCGACGAACGCCGTGAGGTCGATGCGGCCCGAGTCGGCCTTGTTCGTGCCCGCGCGGAAGCCGACGAAGTTGTCGCCGCCCGCCGCGAGGAACGAGTTCGCGACGACCTTGAGCACCTGGGTGTCGCTGACGAGCTCGCCGTCGAGGTACATCGCCCCGATGCGCGACCCCGCCGCGGCGGCCGGGTCGTACACGTAGGAGAAGCCCTCCGAGACGCCGAGCCGCAGGAACGGCCGGCTCGAGCCGGCGGGCTGCCACTGCTCCTCGAGGATCTGGCGCACCTGCGCTCCCGTGAGGTCGAGCGTCACGAGCGTATTGGCGAACGGCTGCACGAGCGCCGCCTCCTTGTACGTGACGTTGCCCACCGGATCGTTCGGTCCGGTCGCGGCGGAGAGCAGATCGGCCCGGATGCCGCCCGGGTTCATGAGCGCCAGATCGGTGCCGAGATCCGCCGTCGCCGCGAGTTGCGCGTCGGCGATGAGGTTGCCGATCGTCGACTCGCCCCCGCGATTCTCGGTCGTGCCGTTCGACTGCACCGCGCGGGTGATGTCGGCCGCGACCGAGCCGAGCGAGACGCTGCCGAGCTCGTCGGCGACCGCCACGGCGTCCGCGACGATCTCGGCCACGATCGGGTCGGGCGTGAACGGGTCGGTCGTGCGCACGAGCGGCAGCACCTCCGACTGGATATCGAGCAGCTCGCCCGAGACGGGGTCGATCACGATCGAGGTGTGCCCGTACGCGATGCCGTACTCGCCCGACATGATCACGGGCCGCGTGCGGTCGGTGCCCGGGATCGGCACGTCGACGTCGTACTGCAGGTGGGTGTGACCCGAGACGATGCCGTCGATGTGCTCGTTCGCCCCGGTGACGATGCGCCCGAACGCCGTCGACGTGTCGGTCACGCTCTCGAGCGTCGCGGCGGCCGCGCCCTCGTGGATCAGCAGGATGATGACATCCGCCTCGCCGTTCGTCGGGTCGCCGTCGGAGAGGTCGGTCGCGACGCGGTTGATCTCGGGCACGATCGGCTTCACATCGAGCGATGCGATGCCGTCGGGGCTCACGAGCGAAGGCAGCTCCTCGGTGACGGCGCCGACGAAGCCGATCGACACGCCACCGGTCTCGATGACCTCGTAGCCCGGGTAGGCGGGCTCGCCCGACGCGCGGTCGTAGAGGTTCGCGGCGAGGTAGATCCAGTCCACCTCGTCGGCGATGCGGCCGTCGACGTCGTCGCGTCCGAGGTCGAACTCGTGGTTGCCGAACGCCGAGACGTCGAGCCCGATGGCGTTGAGCGCGTCGATCGTCGGCTGGTCCTCCTGGATGAACGACGTGAACGTCGAGGCGCCGATCAGGTCGCCCGCCGCCGCGAAGATCGTGTTCGGGTTGCGCGACTCGTACCAGTCGACCATCCCGCCGAGCAGGGCCGCACCGGCCACCGGCGGCGCCGACTCGAGCCGGCCGTGGAAGTCGTTGATGGTCAGCAGGTCGACGGTCACGGGGGCCGCGGCGCCGCTCACGCCGATCACGACGGGATCGTGGTCGCTCGACCGGAACGGGGTGCCCGCCTGGGCCGCGCCGAGCGCGTAGCCGCGGTCGCCCCACTCGGACGAGTTGATGCCCCACACGCCGTAGCCCGTCACCGCGTCGGCGAGCGAGGCCGACGCGAGCGAGTGGTCGAGCGAGCCGAGCTGCCCGTCGAACGTGTACGTCTCCTGGTCGGGAGCGAGAGCGGAGCCGAGATCGACGAAGCCCGCCGCCTCGAACGCCTGGATCGGGTCCTCCTCGCTGTAGGAGTTGAAGTCGCCGAGCAGCAGCACGTCGGCGCCCTTCTCGGGGTCGGCGGCGATCTCGGCGGTGAGCGCGACGAGCCGCTCCGCCTGGGCGACGCGCTCGGCGTTGAAGAAGCCCTGGCCGTCGGCGGGCTGCGGCGCGTTCGGGGTGTCCTCCGGGGCGCTCTTCGACTTGAAGTGGTTCGCGATCACCGTGACGACCCGCGAGCCGACCTCGAAGGTCTGCCCGATGGGCACGCGCGCATCCGCCCACACCGCGTCGGCATCGGCGAAGCTCTCGCCGACCGGCGTGACCGCGTCGGGACGGAAGATGATGCCCGTCGTGATGACGTCGTTGGCGCCGGGGGTGGCGAGCTCAGCGGGGGTCGGCACGAAGTCCCACGTGCCGGCGCCGGCGTCGGCGTTGAGCGCATCCACGAGGGCCGAGATGGCCGTGTCCACGGGGGCGCCGAACTCGACGTTGTTCTCGAGCTCCTGCAGCGCGACGACATCCGCGTCGAGGCCGTTGATCGCCGCGACGAGCTTCGAGAGCTGCAGGTCGTACTGCGCCTGCGTCTTCGCTCCGCGCGCGCCGTTGCCCGAGGTCGCGAGGGTCGTGAAGAAGTTGAGCGTGTTGAACGACGCGAAGGTCGCGTCGCCGCCGACCTCGGGGGCCGCGTCGGGACGCGGGTTGCTCGTCGTCCAGGTCGGCTTGAACTCCGCCGGGCTCGCGTCGGTGATCGGCAGCTGCGGCTGGAGACGCCAGTCGTTGAAGCCGAAGCCGAGCACGTACGGGTTCGCCGACGGCGTGAACAGGTCGCCGTTGCGCAGCACGGTGTCGCGCGTCAGGTACGGCTGCTCGCCGACGTGCCCGTCGGTGGGCACCTGGATGCTGTATCCATCGTCGAGGAGGAGACGGCGGGCGGCGTTGGCGGCCGCGATCGCCGTGGCGTCGGCGCTGCCCGCGTCCGCGACCTCGGTGGCCTGGGTCTGCATCCCGCCTGCGCTCAACCACAGGGTGCCGAAGTTGTACGCCTGGTGGGTCGAGGTGAGGGCGTACGTGCCCGTCGGGGCGACGAGCATCCCTTCGTACTGCTCCCGGTCCGCGCCGACGACGGTGTCGGGCAGCGGAACGGGATCCGGAAGCGGCTGACCCGCCGCGACGAGCTCGTGGGCCGTCGCGGTGATCTGCGACTGCCCCTGGAACTCGGCGACCGTGCCGGTGACCCGCACCTGGTCGCCGATCGCGCGACCGGGGTCGGCGTCGTTGAAGAACACGAAGATGCCGTCGGAGACTCCCGGAGTAGCGTCCTCTCCGCTCCCGCCCGATCCGACGGTCTGCAGGTAGTACCCGCGGTAGTTGCTGGGCGCGGCGTAGTACGCCGTGATGACGCCCTCGACGGTGACGGTCGATCCGAGGCCCGTGGCCTCCGGTCCGGTGCCCTGCACCGAGGCGATCGAGACAGGGTCCGCGGCCCACGCCGGGGTGACCCCGACGAGGGCGAGAGCGCCGGCGACGAGGCCGGCGATCGCGACGCGGACGAAGGAACGGGAGGTGGAACCCGACATGCGTGCTGCTCCGTGGTGTCGAGGAAGCTGAGCTTCCTGAGCGGTGCAAACGGCGTTCGGGTCACCTGACCCCCGTTCGGGGGGTGCTCCGACACCATAAGCACGAGTCGCCCGATCCGGCAAACATCCCCGGCGGAGTTCGGGTGTCGTTCATGCCTCCTTGCGCTGTCGTTTGTTGCACGCGCGCGCGAACTCCGGGGCGCGACTGCGACCACGGGGCGCGCAAGCACCGGCTAACGTATGCGGATGCTGGCGATCGTGGTGGGACTCGCGAGCGCGATCACCTACGGCGTGGCCGACTTCTTCGGCGGGCTGGGCGCCAAGAAGACGGCGCCCGTCGTCGTGACCGCGCTCGCCGCCGTCGTCGGGCTGCTCGTGCTGCTCCCGTTCGCGCTGCTCGTCCCCGGGCAGGTCTCCCTCGAGGCGTTCCTCTGGGGCGGCATCAGCGGCGTCACCGGGTCGGTGGCGATCTTCCTGCTCTACGCGGCGCTCGCGGTCGGGCCGATGAGCATCCTCTCCCCGCTGACCGCGGTGCTGTCGGCGCTCGTGCCGATGACCTGGGGGCTGCTCGGCGGCGAGAGGCTGCCGTTGTGGGGCTACCCGGCGCTCGGTGGCGTGCTCATCGCGATCGTGCTCGTCGGCTTCGTGCCCGAGAGGGGCGCCGTGCGACCTCGGCTGCGCGGCATCCTCTACGCCGTGGCCTCGGGGCTGCTGATCGGAGCGTTCTTCATCCTCATCGACCTCGCGCCGTCCGACGCGGGGCTATATCCGGTCGTCGCCAACCGCGTCGCGAGCGGCAGCATCCTGCTCGTGGTCGTGGCGGTGCTCGTGGCGCTCGCGCGTCGACGGCGAGCGCCGGCGTTCCCCGGTCTGCGCGACGCGTGGCTCGTCATCGTCGCGTGCGGGGTGGCCGATGCGGCGGCCAACGTGCTCATCCTCACGGGCCTGCGGATGGGCGATCTCACCGTCATGAGCGTGCTCGCGGCGCTCTACCCCGCGGGCACGATCGCCCTCGCCGCCCTCGTGCTGCGCGAGCGGATCGCCCCCGTGCAGTGGATCGGCCTGGGCCTCGCCCTGTCGTCGGCAGCCGTGCTCGCGATGCCGGCTTGAGTCTCGTCCCGTTAGCTGCACATTGCTGCCTTCTCCCGCAGCACTCTGCAACTCACGCGACGGCGACCACCCACGCCCGCACGAGGTCGACGATCACCGGCTCGAGCTCGGCCTCGCGCACGTCGTCACGCACGTCGAGCACCGCCCGGTCGCGAGCGCGCCAGTCGAGCAGCCCGTGCGGATCGTCGACGGTCACCGACCCCGCGACCTTCGCGACGCCGCGATGGAACACGAGCTGGAAGGCATCCCTCGGAGCGAGACGCATCGTGAGGATGTCGTCGTCCCCTAGCCCGAACGAGGGGGCGTTCCACTTGATCCGCTCGACGAGGCGGGGATCGGCAGCGAGGATCGCGGCGCGCAACCGTTGGATGCCCGCGAGGTGCGCGTGCCCGAGACCGGCCAGGTACTCGTCGACAGAGGAAGCGGCCACGACCCGAGCGTAGGCCCGGGCCGCGGCCGCGTCGCGGTACGGGGCTAGAGCAGCCCGACCTCGGAGAGCCAGGC
>JAEWKY010000176.1 GCA_023457615.1 Actinomycetes bacterium
TGGATGAGGGGGACGTTGGTCTGCACGTCGAAGATCGCGGGGGGCAGGTCGACCGAGCCGGCAGACTTGCCCTTCGCGTCGACGACGCTGAGCTTCTCGACAGAGGTGTTCGCGGTCGCCATGGTCAGGCTCCCTTCACGGCATTGCGGACGAAGACGATGCGGCCGCGGGCGCCGGGGACGGCGCCCTTGACCAGGAGGAGGCCCTTCTCGGCATCCACCGAGTGCACCTTGAGGCCCTGCACGGTGACGCGCTCGCCACCCATGCGACCCGCCATCCGCATGCCCTTGAACACGCGCGACGGGGTCGAGGAGGCGCCGATCGAGCCGGGCTTGCGGTGGTTGCGGTGCGCACCGTGGCTCGCGCTGACGCCCTTGAAGTTGTGACGCTTCATGACACCGGCGAAGCCCTTGCCCTTGCTCGTGCCGACGACGTCGACGTACTGGCCGGCCTCGAAGATGTCGACCGCGAGCTCCTGGCCGAGCGTGTACTCGGCGGCGTCGGCGGTGCGCACCTCGGTGAGGTGACGGCGCGGCGTGACGCCCGCGGCGTCGAAGTGGCCGGCGGCGGGCTTGTTCACCTTGCGCGGGTCGATCGCGCCGTACGCGATCTGCACGGCGGCGTAGCCGTCCTTCTCGACCGAGCGCACCTGGGTGACGACGTTGGGCGAGATCTGGACGACGGTGACGGGCACGAGCTTGTTGTTCTCGTCCCAGACCTGGGTCATGCCGAGCTTGGTGCCGAGCAGACCCTTGGTCGTCGTGGTAGCAGACATGGGAGTTCCTTATTTCCTCGAGCGGGCGGGAGCCGGCTCAGGCCTTGATCTCGAGGTTGACGTCGGCCGGGAGGTCGAGCCGCATGAGCGAGTCGACGACCTTCGGCGTCGGGTCGATGATGTCGATGAGACGCTTGTGGGTGCGCTTCTCGAAGTGCTCGCGGGAGTCCTTGTACTTGTGGGGGGAACGGATCACGACGACCACGTTCTTCTCCGTCGGGAGCGGCACGGGGCCGACGACGGTGGCGCCTGCGCGCTGCACCGCATCGACGATCTTGCGCGCCGAGGCGTCGAGACCGGCGTGGTCGTAGGACTTCAGCCGGATGCGGATCTTCTGGGCCGCCATGCGTTTCTCTTCTCTCCTGTGTACGTGCGGCATCCCTCGGATCCCGCACCCGCGAACTTCCGTTCGCGCACCGCTGTTCTTCTGTCAACCCCGTCCGGAGCGCACGCGTGCGGACACCCCGGAAGGATTCGAGTTGAAGCTTGTGTGTTCTGCCGCCCGCGGCCCAGTCTTCGAGACTGTGCACTGCCAGGACGGTGACCCACGCGATGCGCGGGATGTTGAACCACATGAGTTTGCCATACTCCGGGAGGTCGTGCAACCCGGGCGTGTCGCGCCTGTTTGCTGGCGTCTCGCGCTGTCCATCCCCGGGCCGAGCCGGCGCCCGAGCCCACCCGAGCCCACCCGAGCCCACCCGAGCCCACCCGAGACCGGGTTACTCCGCCACCTTGACGTTGCTCCGCCGCAATCCCGCGGAGTAACGCGAACTCTGCGGAGCAGGATGCACTCCGGCCCGGGCCAGCTTGGCCAGCATCGGCGCGCGCGCCCAGGCGTCGTCCCAGTCCCAGCGCGCGACCGTGAGACCCGTGGCGCGGAGGTCGTCCTCGCGCTGCTTCTCTCGCCAGAGGTCGTCGGTCGTGAGGTACTTGCCGCGCCCGTCGGCCTCGCCGACCACCCCGGACTCGGGCCAGAAGAAGTCGAGGCGGTAGCGACATCCGCGCGCGACGACGTCGAACTGCTGTCGCGGCTCCGGAAGGCCGCCGAGCAGGATGCCGACGAGGCTCAGCGACTCGAGCGGCGTCTCGGCGAGCCCGTTCGCGAGCTCGAGCGCGCGGGACACCCGCCCCGCGCCGTGAAACGGACGCCACTCGTCGACCGTGCGCACGACGGTCTCGAGGTCGGCACCGCGCGCGAGCACGTGGTCGAGCGCGACGACCCCGCCGACGATCGGGCGCGACGCGGCCAGCGCGAGAGCCGTGTCGACCGGGGCCGTCGCCCGCAGGCCGCCGACCTCGACGATGTCGGGGAGGTGGCGCGGCCGATGCACGATCGCCTCGCGCGGCGATCGACGAGACGCGGGGGTGAGCTCCGAGTCGAGCAGATGGGGGCGCTCGGGCCACTCCCCGATCACCGGGATGTCGTGGAGGAGCGCCGCGGACTCCCTCGCGAAGACCGGGGCGCGACGCGCGGTGAGGAGGAGTGCATCCATCGCCGCGCGGTGCCGCACCCGCGGCGTCGCCCGATGCCACGCGTCCGTCACGACGAAGGCGCCCGGCCGGAGTCTCGTCAGACGCCCCGCGCGGACGCCGGCGGCGAGACCCGACGCCGAGTCTCCCGCCGCGAGTCTCGCGCGCGTCGTCAGGATGCCGAGGGTCACGAGCCGAGGATGCGCGTCCCTCCACCGGGCCGGCGCGACGAGCTCCCGGCCGGTGAGGAACCGGCGCCCACCCTGGCCCGGGAGGACTCGCGTGCCCTCCCCCTGGGACGAACGCGCTTACTCCGCCTGCGGGCGCGCACACGGGCGGGGGCACGCGGGCGCGGGCGGGGGCGCCGCGCGGCGGCGGCGAGGGTCAGGGCTCGAACTCGGTGGCGCGGGGCTTGAAGATCACGAAGTGGGTGAGGGCGAGGGCGACGATGCCCGCGATGAAGAGCTCCCCTGCGGCGAGGATGGTGCCGAGCACGGGCAGCCCGGTGTAACCGCCGAAGACGGCGCCGAAGAACGCGCCGACGGCGAGGGTGGCGATCGTGCCGAGGAGGATCGCGACGACGAGGGCGCCCGTGTTGATCCAGAAGAGCGATCCCGAGCCGCGTCGACGGCCCGCGACGTTCACGAACAGCAGGAACAGCAGGAACAGGCCGAGCGCCACCGCGCCGCCCTGGAAGAGCGAGCGCCAGGCATCGCCCGACGCGGCACCCAGGATGTCGCCGCCGTTGAGGATCGACTGCACGACGACCGACAACAGGTAGGCGATCGCGAGGGTGAGCAGGAAGGCGCTCAGAGCCTTGCCGAGTGCGCGCATTCCCGCTCCCCCTCGCTCTCGATGCTCAGGACGCGGCCGGGGGCGTGGTGGTGCCCTCGTCGTCGGCGGTGGCGTCGGCGAGCTTCGACGCGAGGTCGTGCACGCCGTCCTTCGCCTTGTCGGCGACGTTCGCCGCGAAGTCCTGGGTGTTCTCGACGGCGTCGCCGACGAACTCCTTGGTGTTCTCCACGGCGTCGCCGGCGAAGTCCTTCGCCTTGTCCACGATGTCGTCGATGCCCATGGGATCCTCCCGATGCCCGCGGGTCGGTCCCGCGCGGTATGCACACATCATGGCGTGCCCGGGGCCCGCGTGGGTGAACTTCCGGCGCGGCGTCGCTCAGGGAGCGGAGAGCAGGTCGCGCAACCCGGACTCCGCCGAGCGCAGCCGGGTGGCGTCGAGCGTCTCGCCCTTCTCGTACCTGTCGAGCACGCGGGGGTCGACGTAGCTCGACCGCGCCACCGCGGGTGTGTTGCCGAGGGCGTCGGCGGCGAGACGGATCGCCTGCACGACCGCGCGCTTCCGCGCCGTCGCCGTCTCCCCCGGCCCCGAGCGCGCGAGCGAGACCGCCGCCGTGACCGTGCCGTGCAGCGTGCGGAAGTCCTTCGCGGTGAAGTCGCCGCCCGTGCGCTCCCGCACGTCGTCGTTGATGTCCTCCGCGTCGAGCGGCCGCCAGCCGCGCGCCTCGTCGTGCCAGGCAAGCAGTCGGGCCCGGCCGCCGCGGCGCTTGAGGCGCGCGACGAGCACGGCGAGGTCGGCGTCGGCGATCTCCGACTCCCAGGGCTGCCCGCTCTTGCCCGGGAACTGCAGCAGCACCCGCGAGCCGTCCACCACGCGCGCGTGGGCGCCGAGGAGCGTCGAGAGCCCGTAGCTTCCGTGCGCGTCGGCATAGCGCTCCGAGCCGACCCGCAGCATCCCCGTGTCGAGCATGCGGAAGGCGGCCGCGAGCACCCGCTCGCGCGACAGGTCGTCGCGGCGCAGGTCGCGGGTCACCCCGCGGCGGGCGGCGGGCAGCACGGCGGCGAGCTCGAGCATCCTGTCGAACTTCGCCCTGTCCTTCTGCGCGCGCCACGCGTCGTGATAGCGGTACTGGCGGCGCCCGGCGTCGTCGATCCCGGTCGCCTGGATGTGACCGTTCGGCCAGGGGCAGATCCACACGTCGCGCCAGGCGGGCGGGAGCACGAGCGCCGTCGCGCGGGCGCGGGTCGCGTCGTCGACGGGCCGGCCCGACTCGTCGACGAAGGCGAAGCCCTTCCCCCGCGCGACGCGGTGCACACCGGGCCCCGCGACATCGCTGCGGCGGAGGCGGGGCATCCCCTCACGCTAGGGGCGGGGGGTCGGGCGGATCGGGGGCTTGACGCGGGGATCGCGCCGCGTCGCGCGACGCCGCGGTGCACGGGGACCCCCCGTTCGGGGGTCTTCGCCGCGGGCGGGAGGGGAGTAGTTTTCCGGACAAGCGAGGTGAGCGATCCTCTGGCACCTGGGGGAGCCGGTCCTCTCCTCGCCCGGATCAGGTGGTCGGCGGCCGGCGGGGGACCGCCGCCGCCCGAACCCGGGCCGCGCCGACGAACCCGGCCCGCGCCGACCGAACCCGCTCCGCGCCGACCGACCCCGGACGACGACGACGGGGCCGGACCCGAAGGCCCGACCCCGTCGCGAGAATCCGAAGGACTACTTCAGGATCTTGGTCACCTTGCCGGCGCCCACGGTGCGGCCACCCTCACGGATGGCGAAGCCGAGGCCCTCCTCCATGGCGATCGGCTGGATGAGCTCGACCGACATGTCGGTGGTGTCGCCGGGCATGACCATCTCGGTGCCCGCGGGCAGCGTGATGACGCCGGTGACGTCGGTGGTGCGGAAGTAGAACTGCGGGCGGTAGTTGCCGTAGAACGGGTTGTGACGCCCACCCTCGTCCTTGGACAGGATGTACGCCGTGCCCTCGAAGTTGGTGTGCGGCGTGACCGAGCCCGGCTTCACGACGACCTGACCGCGCTCGACGTCCTCGCGCTTGGTGCCGCGCAGGAGCAGACCGCAGTTCTCGCCGGCCCAGGCCTCGTCGAGCTGCTTGTGGAACATCTCGATGCCCGTGACCGTGGTCTTCTGCGTCGGGCGGATGCCGACGATCTCGACCTCGGAGTTGATCGCGAGCGTGCCGCGCTCGGCGCGACCCGTCACGACGGTGCCACGACCGGTGATCGTGAAGACGTCCTCGATGGGCATGAGGAACGGCTTGTCCTTGTCGCGCACCGGGTCGGGCACGTTGTTGTCCACGGCCTCCATGAGGTCGAGCACCGACTGGGCCCACTTCTCGTCGCCCTCGAGAGCCTTGAGGCCCGAGACGCGCACGACGGGGGCGTTGTCGCCGTCGAAGTCCTGGCTCGAGAGGAGCTCGCGCACCTCGAGCTCGACGAGCTCGAGGATCTCCTCGTCGTCGACCATGTCCGACTTGTTGAGCGCGACGAGCAGGTACGGCACGCCGACCTGCTTGGCGAGCAGCACGTGCTCGCGCGTCTGCGCCATCGGGCCGTCGGTGGCGGCGACCACGAGGATCGCGCCGTCCATCTGGGCCGCGCCGGTGATCATGTTCTTGATGTAGTCGGCGTGACCGGGGGCGTCGACGTGCGCGTAGTGGCGCTTCGGCGTCTCGTACTCGACGTGCGAGATGTTGATCGTGATGCCGCGCTGACGCTCCTCGGGAGCCGAGTCGATCGAGGCGAAGTCACGGACGACGTTGACCGCCGACGGGTACTTGTCGGCGAGCACCTTCGAGATCGCCGCGGTGAGCGTCGTCTTGCCGTGGTCGACGTGACCGATCGTTCCGATGTTGACGTGCGGCTTGTTCCGCTCGAACTTGGCCTTGGCCACTTTGGGTCCTCCTCAGGACTGATTTCGGTTTACTACTGTATTGGATTTGCTTCGGGCGCCGGCACGGAGGCCGTTATTCGCCCTTGGCCTTCTGGACGATCTCGTCGGCCACGTTCTTCGGGACCTCCGAGTACGAGTCGAACGTCATCGAGTACACGGCGCGACCCGAGGTCTTCGAGCGCAGGTCGCCGACGTAGCCGAACATCTCCGACAGCGGGACCTTCGCCGAGACGACCTTGACGCCCGTGGCATCCGTCATCGACTGGATCTGCCCACGACGCGAGTTCAGGTCGCCGATGACGTCGCCCATGTACTCCTCGGGCGTGCGCACCTCGACGGCCATGAGCGGCTCGAGCAGAACGGGGTTCGCGCGACGCGCGGCCTCCTTGTAGGCCATCGAGCCGGCGATCTTGAACGCCATCTCCGAGGAGTCGACGTCGTGCGCCGCGCCGTCGACGAGGATCGCCTTGACGCCCACCGTCGGGTAGCCCGCGAGCACGCCGACCTGCATGGCGTCCTGGATGCCGTGATCGACCGACGGGATGTACTCGCGCGGCACGCGACCGCCGGTGACGGCGTTCACGAACTCGTACGAGACGTCCGGCGTGACCTCGAGCGGCTCGAGCGTGATCTGCACCTTCGCGAACTGACCCGAACCACCGGTCTGCTTCTTGTGGGTGTAGTCGTACTTCTCGACCGTCTTGCGGATCGTCTCGCGGTACGCCACCTGGGGCTTGCCGACGTTCGCCTCGACGTTGAACTCCCGCTTCATGCGGTCGACCAGGATGTCGAGGTGGAGCTCGCCCATGCCCTTGATGATGGTCTGGCCGGTCTCCTGGTTCTGCTCGGTGCGGAAGGTCGGGTCCTCCTCGGCGAGCTTCTGGATCGCGGTGCCCAGCTTCTCCTGGTCGGCCTTGGTCTTCGGCTCGATGGCGACCTCGATGACCGGCTCCGGGAAGGTCATCGACTCGAGGATGACCTGCGCGTTCGGGTCGGACAGGGTGTCACCGGTGGTGGTGTCCTTGAGGCCGATGACCGCGTAGATGTGCCCGGCGGTGACGCCGTCGACGGGGTTCTCCTTGTTGGCGTGCATCTGGAAGATCTTCCCGATGCGCTCCTTCTTGCCCTTGGTCGAGTTGATGACCTGGGCGCCGGAGTCGAGCTTGCCCGAGTAGACGCGGATGTAGGTCAGACGCCCGAAGAACGGGTGGGTCATGATCTTGAACGCGAGCGCGGAGAACGGCTCGGCTGCGTCGGCGTGACGCTCGATGACCTTCTCCTCGTCGCGCACGTCGTGGCCCTCGATCGCCGGCATGTCGAGCGGCGACGGGAGGTAGTCGACGACCGCGTCGAGCATGGGCTGCACGCCGCGGTTCTTGAACGCGGAGCCGCAGAGCACGGGGTAGATCTCCGAGGCGATCGTGAGCTTGCGGATCGCGGCCTTGATCTCGGCGACCGAGAAGTCGGTGTCGCCCTCGAGGTAGCGCTCGAGGAGCGCGTCGTCGGCCTCGGCCACGGTCTCGAGCAGCACGGCGCGGTACTCCTCGGCCTGCGCGGCGAGGTCGGCCGGGATCTCCTCGATGGCGTACTCGGCGCCCATCTTGACGTCGCCCTTCGAGTCGCCGCGCCACGTGAGCGCGCGCATCTCGACCAGGTCGACGACGCCCTCGAACGTGGACTCCGCGCCGATCGGCAGCTGGATGACGAGCGGCTTGGCGCCGAGGCGCTTGACGATCGTGTCGACGGTGAAGAAGAAGTCGGCGCCGAGCTTGTCCATCTTGTTGACGAAGCAGATGCGCGGCACGTCGTACTTGTCGGCCTGACGCCACACCGTCTCGGACTGGGGCTCGACGCCCTCCTTGCCGTCGAACACCGCGACCGCGCCGTCGAGGACGCGGAGGTTGCGCTCCACCTCGACGGTGAAGTCGACGTGCCCGGGGGTGTCGATGATGTTGAGCTGGGTGCCCTTCCAGAAGGCGGTCGTCGCGGCCGACGTGATCGTGATGCCGCGCTCCTGCTCCTGCGCCATCCAGTCCATCGTCGCGGCGCCGTCGTGCACCTCGCCGATCTTGTGCGTGATGCCCGTGTAGAACAGGATGCGCTCGGTCGTCGTGGTCTTGCCGGCGTCGATGTGCGCCATGATGCCGAAGTTGCGGACCTTCTTGAGGTCGGTGAGCACGTCCTGTGCCACGGGGTTTCCTTACTGTCGGGATTCGATCTGAATGGATGAGGGCCGGTGGTCCGGCCCTCATCCGACTTCAGAGGGCTGTTACCAGCGGTAGTGCGCGAAGGCCTTGTTGGCCTCCGCCATCTTGTGCGTGTCCTCGCGGCGCTTCACGGCGGCGCCGAGGCCGTTCGAGGCGTCGAGGATCTCGTTGGTGAGCCGCTCGGTCATGGTCTTCTCACGGCGGGCCTTCGCGTAGCCGGTGAGCCAGCGCAGCGCGAGCGTGTTCGCGCGGTGCGGCTTGACCTCGACGGGCACCTGGTAGGTCGACCCGCCGACGCGGCGGCTCTTGACCTCGAGCGTCGGGCGCACGTTGTCGAGCGCCTTCTTGAGGATGACAACCGCATCCTGACCGCTCTTGTTCCCGACGCCGTCGAGCGCGCCGTAGACGATGCGCTGGGCGAGGTCCTTCTTGCCGTCGAGGAGGATCTTGTTGACGAGCTGGCTGACGATCTGAGCGCCGTACACCGGGTCGGCGACGACGGGGCGCTTGGGGGCCGGTCCCTTACGAGGCATTACTTGGCCGCCTTCGCACCGTAACGGCTGCGCGCCTGCTTGCGGTTCTTGACCGCCTGGGTGTCGAGCGCGCCGCGCACGATCTTGTAGCGCACGCCCGGGAGGTCCTTCACGCGACCGCCGCGCACGAGCACCATCGAGTGCTCCTGGAGGTTGTGGCCCTCGCCGGGGATGTAGGCGGTGACCTCGGTGCCGTTGGAGAGCTTCACGCGCGCCACCTTGCGGAGGGCGGAGTTCGGCTTCTTCGGGGTGGTCGTGTACACGCGGGTGCACACGCCACGCTGCTGCGGGTTGGCCTTGAGGGCCGGCGCCTTGGTCTTGGTGACCTTCGGCGAGCGGCCCTTGCGGACCAGCTGCTGGATAGTAGGCAAAGCGGATTGCTCCTTATTTACTGCACGGTGACAGTGATGGATGATGTCGTTCCATCGGGATCCGGATCCGGCGGTGATCACCGCCGGCGTTGCGTCCCGGATATGCCGTGGGTCTTCCCGCGCATGGTCGACCGGAGTCGGTTTTCGCCAGGGGAGACGTGTGCGAAAGCACACACCCGGTCGAGTGTAGTCGACCGGGTGTGCGGCTGCAATGTGACGCCGGATCACCCCGACGGCGTCGCGGTGGGGTTCGGGGTCGCGCCGGGCGTCGGCGTGCCCGTCGGCTCCGGCTCGTCGCCGTCGATGACCTGGTTCGGCGCCTCGCCCTCGCCGCCGAGCCACTCGGGCATCGACTCCTGGAGGTCGGGCACCTGGTACGTCGTCCCCGGCCCGAGGGGCGTCGTCGCCGCCTCCTCGGGCGTCGCGGCGACCTGCCGGTCGGTGAGCAGGAAGACGTAGCCGCTGATCGTCGCCTCGGGGTTCTCGCTGTTGTCGAGGATGATGCCCGTGGCCAGGAACAGCCGGCTCGCCGTCTGGAGCTCCTGGAAGCTCGCGAAGAGCTCCCCGAGGTCGCCCTGGAGCACGATCGACACGGCGACCGTGTAGACCGTCCCCGCCGGCGTCGACATGATCACGCCGCCCGTGGCCGGCACCGCCACGGGCGCCTCCGGCGAGCTGCCGTAGGGCATCTCGGCGGCCACGATCGACGTCAGCAGCGCGCCGTTGCGGCTCGCGGCGGCCTCGACCGAGGAGGCGAAGACGTCGATCTGCTCGTCGACGGGGATGCTCGCCTGCAGCGTGCGCAGCTCCTCCTGGATCTCCTCGAGCCGCCCGAAGTCGACCTTCATCTGCTCGAGCGCGGCGCGCTGCAGCGCGGTCTGATTCTGCGCCCCGGCGCGCTCGAGGTCGGCCGCGGACGCCTGGGTGAGGAGCGGGGCGACGCCGAGCACCCAGCCGAGACCGAGGATGGCGGCGATGAGCAGCACCGCGCCGACGGTCCAGATCCGGCTCGCGTTCATTCGTCGTCTCCTTCCGAGACCGCGTCGACGAAGCGTCCCGAGGACGCCTCGGAGTCGACCATCACCCGGATCACGGTCGTGTACTGCCCCACGCCCGGCTCGAGCACGCTCGAGTCGAAGCGCGCGTCGACGTAGCCCTCGATCCCGGAGAGCAGTGGCACGACCGACGCCGGGTCGAGCACGGTGGGCGAGAGCAGGGTCAGCGTCACGAGGGCGAGGCGCGACTGGCGCAGCGGCCCCTCCACCGTCAGGGGCGGCTCCCACGACGCCTGCGCGACCGCGGAGATGGTGCGCACCGTCGTGCCCTCGGGCAGGAAGGCCACGAGCTGCGAGAGCACGCCCTGCCAGAGCACCTCGTTCTCGGTGACGCGCGTCTGCGCCGACCGGATGCTCGTGACGAGCGAGGCCGCCCGCGAGCCCTCCGCGTACTCCGCCTGCTCCTCGAGCACGGCCTGCGTCTGCTGACGCGCGGTCGCGAGCTGCTGCTGGGCGGTGACGTTCCGCATCCAGGCGTAGCCGTAGCCTCCGCCCACGACGACGAGCGCGAGCACGATGAGCATCGCGAGGCGGCGGCGCACGGCCACGGCCTTCGCACGGTCGCGGACCGACTGCGGCAGCAGCTGGACGCGCGGGTCGCCGCCGAGCGGGAGCTTCGGGTCGACGGGACGCGCGCTCACGAGTGGCTCCCCAGCGCGAGGCCGTAGGCGGCGGTGAACGCGTGCTGCGGCCCCGCGTCGCGCGCGGTGCGGGCGCGCTGCACCCCCTGGAACGGCTCGGCGACGACCACCGGGAGGCCGGTGACCTCGGAGAGCGCGGTGGGCAGCCCGAGCATCAGGGCGCCGCCGCCGGAGAGCAGGATGCGGCGCGGCATCTCCTCGGGCTTCGACGTGCCGAAGTACGACAGCGTGCTGCGGATGGCGTTCAGCAGCTCCCCGACGACCTCGTAGATCACCTCGAGCGCGGGCCGGTCCTCGGCGCGCATCAGCGGGCCGCCCATGCCGACGAGCCGCTTGGCGTTCTCGGCCTGCTCGGGCGTGATCTGCAGGCGCGCCGCGAGGGCGTGCGTGACGTCGTCACCGCCGTTCGGGAGGGTGCGCACGAAGTGCGGCACGCCGTCGTCGACGACGACGATGTCGGTGGTCGACGCCCCGATGGAGACGATGACGTCGCGGCCCTGCGCGGTCCGCCGCGGGGCGAGCGCGCGCGTGAGGGCGAACGCCAGGAGGTCGACGTGCACGGGGCGGAGCCCGGCCCCCAGCACGGCCGAGACGTTGGCGTCGACGGCCTCCTTGATCGCGGCGACGAGCATGCCGCGCACGGCGGGACCCTGCTCGCCCTGCTCCTCGGCGATCGGGTAGAAGTCGAGCAGCGCATCGCTGACGGGCACCGGGAGGAGATCCTGCACCTGGAAGGGGAGCGACTCGCGGATCTGCGCGAGCGGCATCTTCGGCACGACCAGGTCGCGCGCGAAGATGCGCGGACCGCTCAGCCCGAGCACGACGTCCTTCGTCGTGAAGCTGCCGCTCGACCACAGGCGGCGCAGCGCGGTCGTGACCGTGCCGCCCTCGACCACCTCGCCCCGGCGCACCGACGTGTCGGGCAGCGCGATCTCGTGCTGCCGCGTGATGACCGGCTTGGCGGTGTCGTAGCCCGACACCTCCACGGCGCGCACGGCATTGCTGCCGATGTCCACTCCGACGATGGTTCCCATACGGATCCCCCGATTCCGTCTCTGTTCTGTCTGTTACTTATCGGTCGTCGACGCCGAAGCGTCAGCGGAGCCCGAAGGCCCCGAGATAGGCGCCCGCGATCGCGGGACCCGCGAGGATGCCGACCCACGCGCCCGCGAGGAGCCACGGCCCGAAGGCGAGCGAGGCGCGACGCCCGGCTCCGCGCAGCAGGAGCACGACGCCCGCTCCCCCGCCGAGCAGGAAGCCGGCGATCGTGCCGACGGCGAGCGACTCGGGTCCGAGCCAGCCGAGGAAGAGCCCGAGAGCGCCGGCGAGCTTGACATCGCCCATCCCCATCGCCCCGGGCCGCACGAGGGCGAGCACGAGGTAGCCGCCGCCGAGCACGGCGAGCCCGACGGCCGCGGAGGCGAGAGCCGCCCACTGCCCCGAGACCGCCGCGGCGGCGGTGAGCAGCACCGCGCCGACGACGTACATCGGCAGCACCAGCACGTTCGGCAGCCGGCGCGTGTCGAGGTCGATGAGCGCGAGCGCGATGCTCACGGCGGCGAGGTAGAGGAACGCGACGAGCACGAGCGCACCCGCGAGGGTCGACGCGGTGTCGCCCGCGGCGAGACTCTCGGCCGGGCCGGCCGCGAAGCGCCAGGCGACCAGGCCGAATGCGAGCGCGGCTCCGAGCTCGACGAGCGGGTAGCGCGCCGAGATCGGCGCGGCGCAGTCGCGGCAGCGGCCGCGCAGGACGATCCACGACACGAGCGGCACGTTGTCGTACGCGCGCACGACGTGGCCGCACGATCCGCACGCGCTCGGCGGGGACACGATCGACGCCCCGCGCGGCACGCGGTAGACGACGACGTTCAGGAACGACCCGATGAGGGTGCCCAGGACGCCGAGGGCGGCGATCGCGGCCACGGTCAGTTCCCCTGCTCCACGATGCGGGTCGACACGATCGTCGTGCGCTGCGACTCGGCGGGGTACGTCGGCGTCGCGGGCGGCGTCGTCGGAGCCGGAGTCGGCGTCGTCGACGTTCCCGTCGTCGACTTGCCCGTGTCGAGGTCGACGCCCGGCAGCCCGACGGCCGCGTAGTTGACGGTCGCGGCGCCCGCGACGGTCACGTTGCCCCCGAAGAGCTGCCCCGTGAACGTCGTGGCCGACGCGATGTCGATGCGGCACGGGCTGTACATCATGACGTCGATCTTCGAGCCGAACGAGAACGATCCGCCCACCTGGAAGGACTGGTTCGCGCCGCACGTCGGCTGGCCGTCCTTGGTCGTGTCGGGGTTGATGAGCCACAGCCGACGGTCGGCCGTCGAGGTGAACCCGGAGCTGCCGCCGAGGTTGAACTTGTTCGCGACCAGCACGAGGTCGTTCGTGAGGGCGAGCGACTGCCAGTCGGAGACGCTGATCGCGTTCGAGCAGCCGCGGAGGTCGACGATGCCCTTCTTGCCGGCCAGGCCGCTGATGATCGAGGAGAGCTTGGTGTAGTCGCAGTTGCCCGTGGGCTTGGGCAGCACCTCGGTGAAGCCCACCCAGTCGGCGGGCACGTAGCCGAAGTCCACCCAGTCGGCGACGACCGGCCGCGCCGGCTGAGCGAACGGGCTCGCCCCGGGCGCCGACGGGTTCGTGCGCTTGATCGTGCCCGAGACCGTGGCGCTGCCGGTGAGCGTGAGCGTGCGACTGGTCGCCGCGCCGCCGATGTTCGTGCCGCCGCCGTCGAGCGTCGAGCTGCCCTGCACCCACGCGTCGCGCCGGATCCGCGAGCTGCCGTTCATGCTCAGATTGGCGCCGACCGTCGCGTTGACGCCGATCTCGGTGCCGCCGCCGCTCAGGCTGACGTTGCCCGCCGACCAGGCGCTGCCGCCGATCTTGCTGCTGCCGCTCACGGTGATCGACGACGCGATGACGCTCCCGCCGATCGAGGTGCCGCCGGAGAGGGTGAACGCGCCCGACGACCAGACCGTTCCCGCGATGCTGCACGAGCCGGACACGTCGAGGTTGCCGTTCTCGACGACCCAGTCGGCCGGACCCGAGCTGGCGCCCGAGCACGAGACGTTGCCGTTCTTGACGAGCACGCTCGGGGTCGAGCCGTCGAGCGACACGAGCTTGCCGGAGCCGCCGAAGCCGCTCGCGTTGAAGGCGTAGATCGCCGGGCCGGAGGCGACGAGCGTCGCCGCCGTGGGCGTGGGGGTGACGACCGGTGCGGGCGGGGGCGTCGTGCCGGGAAGCGCCTCGAGCACGACCTCGATGTTGGTCTGGTCGCGCGTGCTCACCCCGTTGACCACCGGGGCCTCCGCGAAGCCGCTCGAGAGGATGCGCACGCGCACGCCCGTGTTGTCCGGGCAGCCGCGCACCCAGCCGGCGCCCGACGGCACCCAGACCGTCGCGACGTACACCGGCTCGGTGCCCGCCGGGCTGTCGTAGCGGTGCGCCCGCGTGCGGCAGGTGCCGTTCACGAGCCCGGCGCGGGCGGCGGCGATGCCGGCCTCGGCGGCGGCCTGGGACTGCACGCCCGCGCGCGACGACGAGGTGACGCCGCTCGCGGTGATCACGGAGCTCGCCACCACGGCCGTGAGCACGACCGCGACGGCCATGAACCCGACGACGGCGGTCAGCGCGGCTCCGCGCTCCCCGTGCGCGAGCTCCCGCATCCTGCGCTTCAGTCCCAGCATGTGCTGCCTCCTCCTTGGCCGCCGGTGGCGGTGAACTGGATGGCGATCGGCTCGTTGCGGTCGTCGGAGGCGACCTCGAACTCGACCTTGACGGCGCCGCCGGACGACGTGCCGAAGATCCCGGTGAGGCCCGGGCGCGGGTCGATGCCGTCGACGAGGAGCGGCCAGTCGGCCACCGATCCCGGACGGGTCGGCAGTGCCGTCGACCCGGCGACGGGCCACTCCCGCGAGCGCAGCTGCTGCTCGTCGCGGGCGAAGTACCAGGCACGGCAGGTGTACGAGGCGGTGCCGGCCGTGCTCGCGATGCGCGCGACCAGCAGCTGATCGTGGCCGTCGACGGTCGTCACGCGGAACTCCGCCGCGTTGCGCAGCTGGGTGCGGATGCCGTCGGCCGCCGTCTGCGCCGTCGACGAGGCGTCGTTCACCGAGCTCACCGTGCGCTGCGTGATCGTCGTGCTGTACATCATCCCGCCGACCGCCAGCAGGATGATGCTGAGCACCGCGGTCGCGACGATGAGCTCGATGAGGGTGAAGCCGTCGTCGTCGCGGACGCGCGCGCGCACCCCGCTCATCGGACGTACACCAGGGTCGAGGCCGAGGCGAGCTCCGGCCCGGGGGCGCCGTCGACGACGAGCCGCGCGATCGACGTGACGCGGTACGCGCCGGCCCCCGCGCTGCAGTTCTGCACCGTCGTCTCGACGTCGACGACGCTGCCGCGCGGGTCGGTCGCGTTGCGCGGCGACGAGAGCCCGACGCTCTGGAGCGCCGTGCACGTGCCGGCGACCTGAGCGAGGCTCATGCGCTCGGCGACGAGCTGCGTCGCGAACGCCGTCGTGGCGTTCGTGCTCGACTGCTTGAGCCCCGTGATGAGCAGCGGCAGGAAGGCGACGGCGAGCGCGGCGAGGACCAGCATCGACACGACGGCCTCGATGAGGCCGAAGCCGTCATCGTCCGTGAGTGCGGTGTTGCTCATCGCGACGCTCCTTTCCGGTGTGCTGTGCGGAGAACCAGCGGATGGGACGTCACGAGTCGTGACGCCCCATCCGGCTGGACTCGGTGCCTTACGGGCAGGCGAACTCGATCGGCGAGGACGACGACTCCGTGATGTGCCAGCCGGTCGTCGCGGTCGCGTCGGCGGTCTGGATGCAGAACTCACCGTCGGCGTTCGGCGGGGTGTCGAGGACGACGGAGCCGTCCTGCGGGAAGCCGAGGCGCTCGAGCGTCTCGTCGGAGCCGACGACCTGGGCGGTGACGGCGATCTTCGCGTTCGCGAGGTTCGCGTGGTCCGCGGCCTCCTCCGCCTGCGCCTGCTGGCCGAGGAAGACCGGGATCGCGATGGCGGCGAGGACGCCGATGATGAGGATGACGACGAGGAGCTCGATGAGCGTGAAGCCCTTGTCGTCGGTGAGCTGGGCCTTCTTGGCTCCGAGCTTCGTGTGCAGTGCAGCAATCATGTCGATTCCCATCCTTGGTGTGAACTGGTCGGACGGGTGGCCCCCCAATGAATGACCCCCCACCAACGATGGTGGGGGGTCCGTTAGGTTCCGGGAATCCCGCAAAGGGGGGCAAAACGCCCGGATTATGGCCCCAGTTGGAGTGTCCCCCGAAGAGCGGACCCGGCGTGTCGCCGATCAGCCGACGTACTGGAAGATCGTGAACATGGGCATGTAGAGCGCCGTGATCATGCCGCCGATGATGAGCCCGATGACGCCGATCATGAGGGGCTCGATGAGGCTCGTGAGCTGCTCGGTCGTCGACTGCACCTCCTCGTCGTAGAAGTCCGCGATCTTGCCGAGCATGAGCTCGAGCGAGCCGGCGTCCTCGCCGACGGCGATCATCTGCACGACCATCGGCGGGAACACGGGCTCCTCGCCGAGCGGTCCCGCGATCGAGCGACCCGAGCGCACGGAGTCCTGCACCTTGCGGATCGCCGACTCCACGACCCAGTTGCCCGAGGTGTCCGCGACCACGGAGAGGGCCTGCAGGATCGGCACGCCCGACTTGGTGAGCGTCGAGAAGTTGCGGGCGAAGCGGGCGATGGAGATCTTCTTGGTCAGCGCCCCGAACACCGGCAGCCGCAGGCGCAGGGGGTCGACCTTCGAGCGCACCTCGTCGCGGTACTTGTTCTTCCTCCACCACACGGCGCCGACGATGCCCGCGACCACGAGGACGGGCAGGAGCCAGACCATGTTCTCCGACAGGATCACGAGCACCTGTGTCGGCAGCGGGAGCTCGCCGCCGAGGTCGGCGAACATGTTCTTGAAGATCGGCACGATGAAGATGAGCATCGCGATGACGGCGACGATCGCCATCACAAGCACGACCACGGGGTAGGTGAGCGCCGACTTGATCGTCTGGCGGAGCTTCACGTCGGCCTCGAACATCTTCGCGATCGACTCGAGCGACTGGTCGAGGAAGCCGCCGACCTCGCCGGCGCGCACGAGGTGGATCATGATCGGCGGGAACATCGTGCCCTGCCGTCCGAAGGCCTCGGAGAGCGACGACCCGGTCTCCACCTGACCGCGGATCGAGTTGAGCGCGCGCGCGAGCTTGGGGTTCTCGGTCTGCCCGGCGAGGATCGTGAGCGCGCGCAGGAGCGAGAGCCCGGACGAGACCATGGTCGCGAGCTGTCGCGCCATGACGGCGAGGTCCTTGAGGCCGACGCCCTTCTCCAGGAAGCCGAGGCTGATCTCGGTCTGCAGCCCCGAGCCCGCGGTCGACTCCTGGATCTCGATCGGGCTGAGGCCCATCGTGCGCATGCGCGAGACGGCCGCCGACTCGCTCGGCGCCTCGAGCTTGCCCTTGATGAGCTTGCCGCTCGCGTCGCGGCCCTTGTAGGCGTAGGTCAGGGTCGACATCTCAGGCCCTCGTTCCGAACTCGGGGTTGAGCGCGGTGCCGCCCGGGGCATCCGCTCGGTGGACGAGGCGCTTGAAGTCCTCGGGGTCGTGGACCTTCTCGATCGCGGCGCCGTAGGTGATCTCGCCGCGGTTCACGAGCTCGGCGAGATGCTGGTCCATCGTGTGCATCCCGTGCTGACGGCCGGACTGGAGCGCCGAGCGGATCTGGTAGGTCTTGCCCTCGCGGATGAGGTTCGCGATGGCGGGCGTCGCGACGAGGATCTCCGTCGCGACCGCGCGGCCCTTCCCGCCGGCCTTCTTCACGAGCGTCTGGCAGACGACGCCCTGGAGCGTCGCGGCGAGCTGCGTGCGCACCTGGCCCTGCTGATGCGGCGGGAACACGTCGATGACGCGGTCGATGGTCTGGCCGGCGTCCTGCGTGTGCAGGGTCGCGAACACGAGGTGACCCGTCTCGGCGGCGGTCAGCGCGACCGAGATCGTCTCCAGGTCGCGGAGCTCGCCGATGAGGATGACGTCGGGGTCCTGACGCAGCACGTGCTTGAGCGCGTTGGCGAACGACTGCGTGTCGGCGCCGACCTCGCGCTGGTTGACGAGCGCCTTCTTGTTCGGATGGATGAACTCGATCGGGTCCTCGACCGTGACGATGTGGTCGGCGCGCGTCGTGTTGACGAGGTCGATGAGCGCGGCGAGGGTCGTCGACTTGCCCGATCCGGTGGGTCCCGTGACGAGCACGAGCCCGCGGGGCAGGTGGCCGAACGCGCTCACCGAGTCGGGGATGCCGAGCGCGGCGAGCGGCTTGATCTCGGTCGGGATGAGACGGAAGGCCGCCCCGACCGCGCCGCGCTGCAGGTAGAAGTTGACGCGGAACCGCGCATCCTCGGAGAGCGTGAACGCGAAGTCGAGCTCGAGCACCTCGTCGAAGTGGTGCTGCTGCTCGTCGCTCAGGAGGCTGTAGAGGGCGGCGGCCACGCGCTCGCGGTCCCAGGAGTCCTGGCCCGGCACGGCGCGCAGGGTGCCGTCGATGCGGATCATCGGCGGCGAACCGGCCGACACGTGCAGGTCGGAGCCTCCGTCGTTGACGACGCACTCGAGGCTGTAGAGCAGGTCGTTGTCGACCTTGGCCCGCGCGGCGATCGTGAAGTCGTCGGCGACGAAGGCCGCCTTGGTCGCCTCCTCGTAGCGCCGGCTGAGCGGCGGCAGCACCTCGAAGTCGGGCACGGTGAGGATCGGCTCCGACGGCGGCGCCGGGGTGAATCCGGGGATCGCGTCGGACGGCGCGGCCTGGTCGACCGCGGGCGGCGGCAGGTCGGGCAGGCGCAGCCCGCTCACGCCGGACGGCGCGGGCGTGAAGCCCGGGATGGCCCCCGCGCTCGCGGAGGGAGGAGCCGGGGTCGACGGGTCGACGCTCGCGACCGCGGGGGGCGGCAATTGCGAGAGATCGACGGGCGTCGACCCCGGCGTCTGGGGCGGCGCGACGGGCGGCGGGACGGCACCCGCGCCGGGCACGCCGAGCGGCGGAGCCGCCGGATCGGTCACCGGGATCTCGTAGAGCGGCTTGGTCACGGGCGCCTCTCCTTCGTTCGGGTGCGCCCGGCCGCGAGGCGGTCAGGCGACGACACGGAGAATCTCCTCGATCGAGGTCAGGCCGAGCAGCACCTTGGCCCAGCCGTCCTCCCGGAGCGTCGACATGCCCTGGTCGATCGCGACGCGCGCGATGTCGACGCTCGAGGCCCGGGCGACGGCGAGCCGCTCGATCTCCTCGGTGACCGGCATGACCTCGTGCAGGGCGATGCGACCGCGGTAGCCGGTGTGCGAGCACGACGGGCAGCCCGTGGCGCGGTAGATCGTCGGCACGCCGCCGTGCGCCGGGAAGCGGAGCGCGGCCAGCTCCTCCGGCGAGTGCTGGTACGGCTCCTTGCACCGGTCGCAGAGCCGGCGGGCGAGACGCTGGGCGACGATGCAGTCGAGCGCCGAGCCGACGAGGAAGGGCTCGATGCCCATCTCGGTGAGGCGGGTCACCGCCGAGGGCGCGTCGTTGGTGTGCAGCGTGCTGAGCACGAGGTGGCCGGTGAGCGCCGCCTCGATCGCGATCTGCGCGGTCTCGTGGTCGCGGATCTCACCGAGGAGGACGACATCCGGATCGGAGCGCAGGATGCTGCGCAGCGCGCTCGCGAAGGTGAGCCCCGCCTTGGGGTTGACCTGCACCTGGTTGATGCCCGCGATGCGGTACTCGACCGGGTCCTCGACCGTGATGACGTTGATCTCGGGGCGGGCGACCTCGTGCAGCGTCGTGTACAGCGTCGTCGACTTGCCCGACCCCGTCGGGCCGGTGACGAGGATCATGCCGTACGGCTTCGAGTACGACGCGCGGTAGACGGCGGCGTTCCGCTCGAGCAGGCGGAGCTGGTCCATGCCGAGCCCCGTCATCGAGTTGTCGAGGATGCGCATGACGACCTTCTCGCCGAACACCGTCGGCAGGGTCGCGACGCGCAGGTCGATCTGCTTGCCGCCGTGGATGACCGACATGCGGCCGTCCTGCGGCTTGCGGCGCTCGGCGATGTCGATGTCGCTCATGATCTTGAGCCGGGAGATGACGCCGTTCTGGATGTTCTTGGGGGCGCGCTGCATCTCGTGCAGCACGCCGTCGATGCGGTAGCGCACGTGCATGTCGCGCTCGGCCGGCTCGATGTGGATGTCGGACGCGTGGTCGGCGATCGCCTGGCTGATGAGGAGGTTGACGAAGCGCACGATCGGGGCGTCGTCCTCGGCCGGCTCCTCGGCGATCGGCACGAGGGCGCCGGCCGAGGTCTCCTGGTTCTCCTTGACGATCGCGGTCGTCAGCTCGCTGAGCTCGCCGTCGGAGCGCACGAAGCGACCGATCGCGGCGAGCAGGTCGGCGCGCTCCGCCACGACCGGGCGCACCTGCAGGTGCACCGCGGCGCGCACGTCGTCGAGCGCGAGCACGTCGCGCGGATCGGCCATCGCGAGCAGCAGGCGCTCGCCGTCGCGACCGATCGGCAGCACCTCGTGCCGGCGCAGCAGCTGCGGGGCGACCAGGGCGACCGCGCTGCGCTCGACCGGGTACTCGGTGAGGTCGACGAAGGGCAGCCCGAGCTGCGCGGCGCGCGCAGAGGCGACCTGGCTCTCGGTGACGAGGCCGCCCTCGACGAGCTCGCGCACCGTCGCCTCGTCGGAGGCCGGATCGCCGGAGCCCGCGTCGAGGCTCGTGATCGGCATGAGCCCGCGGATGATGAGGATCTCGGACAGGGAGGTCATCTCACCTCCCGAGAGGCCGGCGCTCGCCGTTCCCCCCGAAGCGGACGAGCGCGGAGGGGATGCGGTTGCTCCCCCCGTGCGTTCGAGGCTAGGAGCGCTCGTCGCGCGGGAACAGTCCCGCGTTGGGGGGTCGGCGCAGCACAGCGCGCGTCGCGAGCACGGCGACCCCCGCGAGGAGGGCGCCCGCGATCACGAACGGGCTCGTGACCTGCTCGGCGAAGAGCTCGAAGGAGGCCAGCAGCGCCGCCGCGGCGACGACGAGGTGCACGCCCGCGATGGCCGCGAGCGTCGCGGGCCAGGCGGCGGCCGCCCGGGCCCCGAGGGCGACGGCGAGCCACACGACGACTCCGGCGAGCGCGAGGCCGACGAGCCCCGTCCAGGTCGGCGACGGCGTGCGGATCGGGTCGCGGTCGAGCAGCACGGCGAGGAGCCCGGCGACCGCGAAGGTGGTCGCGGCCCAGGCGATCGCGACGAAGAGCGCGACGAGGAGGCTAGACCTGCGCGGCGAACGCTCCATCGGATGCCTTCCCGGCCTGCTCGGCGTCGAACGCGTCGCGCTCGGCGCGGTTGCGCACCACGAGCCGCTGGCCTCGGCGCGCGATGAGCAGCCCGACCCAGATCGACACCTCGCGCGCGACGACCGCCGCGGCGATGACGAAGGGGCTCGTCGCGACCGTGACGAAGCCCACGCCCGCACCGGCGATCCAGTTGACGAGCAGCAGCATGCCGACCGACCCGAGATAGGTGACGAGCGCGACGACGAGGCTGCCGAGCACGTGGGCCCACCACGCCGCGCGGTTGATGAGCAGCGCGAGGGCGACGAACCCGATCGTGAAGAACAGCACCGGCACCCAGAAGATCTGGTCGGTGATGAAGCCCGCGAAGCCCGCGCTGTGGTTGGTCAGCGCGATGTACGCCGCGCCGACGAGGCCGTAGACCACCGCGAAGACCCCCGCGCCGGCGAGCGCGAGGAGCGCGCCGACGATGCGGTTGCTGTGCGCGCGCGGAGGCGTCGGGGCGTTGACGTAGACGACCCGCTCGGTGCCCGCGAGCGGCGTCTCGGCCCGCTCGTCGGTGAGGGTCGCGGTCGCGGTGGGCGCCTCGGAGGTCGCGGCCTCCTCGACAACGATCTCGTCGGCCTCGACCACGATCTCCTCGTCCGGCTGCGACTGGGGGTTCTCGTCCTTCGCCTGCGCCATGCGGGGCTCCTCTCGTCGCCGCTCAGCCTAGCGAGCGACCACGTCCACGACGACGAGGGTGATGTTGTCGCGGCCGCCGTTCCGGTTGGCGAGGGCGACCAGCTCGCGCGCGGCGGCATCCGGAGCGCCCTCCGCGAGCACGTCGCGGATCGTCGCGTCGCCGACCTCGGAGTGGAGCCCGTCCGAGCACACGAGCAGCCGCTCGCCCGCCACGATCGGCACGAGCCAGCTGTCGGCCATGCTGTCGGACGCGCCGATCGCGCGCGTGATGACGTTGCGTCCGGGGAAGGTCGCGAGGTCCTCGGGCCGCAGCTCGCCGCGATCGACGAGCGCCTGCCCGAGCGAGTGGTCGACGGTGAGCTGCGCGAGCTCGCCGTCGAGCAGCCGGTAGACGCGCGAGTCGCCGACGTTGAACACGAGCCAGAAC
>JAEWKY010000177.1 GCA_023457615.1 Actinomycetes bacterium
CGCGAGCGACGCCCGGCAGGGCCGAGCGGACTAGGCCGACCTCCGCATCTTGCGGATGCCGACGAACAGCCCGAGCCCGGCGAGGGCGAGCGCGGCGAGGAAGCCCCCGAGCACCTCGGGGGACGCGAGCTCGCCGGCGAACAGCGCGCGCTCCGCCTCCACGATGTAGGCGATCGGATTGAACGTCGCGACGACGCGCATCCACTCGGGCGCGGCGTCGAGCGGCAGCAGCATCCCGGACAGGATGAGCAGCGGGAAGAGCACCGTCTGGTGCACCGCCCAGAACAGCCAGTCGGCCTTCCGGCTCGCGAGCGCGAGCGTGTACGACAGCGCGCCGAGGCCCACGCCGAAGATCGCGAGCAGCACGAGCCCGAGCAGCATCCCGGGCACGTGGATCGTGAAGCCGAACGGCAGGGTCACCACGGCGATGAGGGTCGCCTGCACGACGATCGGCGCCATCTCCTTGAGCGCGCGGCCGATGAGCAGCGACGACCGCGCGATCGGCGCGACGAGCGTGCGCTCGTGCGAGCCGGTCTGCATCTCGTAGAGCAGGTTCGACCCCGTCGTGCCCGTGCCGAAGAGCGCGATCATCACGAGGATGCCGGGCACGAACGACTGCAGCGTCGCTCCGACGGGCTGTCCGGAGGTCGCCACGAGCAGCGGTCCGAACAACCCGAGGAAAACGAGCGGCTGCACGAGGCTGAAGATCAGCGAGAACGGGTCGCGCAGCACGGGACGCAGCTCGCGCGTGAACACCGCGGCGGAGTCGCGCAGCACGTTCGGGCGGGCGGGGGGACGGGCGATCGTGGTCATGCGGCCACCTCTTCCTTCGGGTCGGTGCTCTCGGCAGCGGGGTCGGTCGTGCCGGAGTCGTCGCGCAGCGACCGCCCGGTGAGCGCGAGGAACACGTCGTCGAGCGTCGGACGTCGCACCTCCGCGCGCGTCACGGTCGCGAGCTCGCGCACGAGGCGGGGGAGCAGCTCGTCGCCGCGGTCGACGGCGAGCTCGAGCTCCGTGCCCTTCACGACCGCCGACGTGCCGGCCGTCGTCGACGCGGCTGCGCGGGCATCCTTCGCGTCGGCGACCGAGCCGAAGCCGATCGTCACGACATCGCGCGCGAGCGTCGTCTTGAGCGCACGCGCGGTGTCGTCGGCGATCACCCGGCCGGAGTCCATGACGAGCACGCGCTCGGCGTACTGGTCGGCCTCCTCGAGGTAGTGCGTCGTGACGAAGAGCGTCGTGCCGTGCTCGCGGCGCAGCTCGAGGAGGTGCTGCCAGAGGTTGGCCCGGCTCTGCGGGTCGAGTCCCGTCGACGGCTCGTCGAGGAAGAGCAGCTCCGGGGCATGGATGAGGCCGAGCGCGATGTCGAGCCGCCGCTTCTGGCCGCCCGAGAGGCCCATCACGCCGCGGTTCGCGAGCGGCGCGAGGTCGAGCGACTCGAGCAACTCGTCGGCTCGCCGCACGGTCGCCGCCCGAGACATCCCGTAGAAGGCGCCCTGGCTCAGCAGCTCGTCGCGCACGCGCTGGTTGTGGCCGGCGCTCGTGCCCTGGCCGATGTATCCGATGCGCCCGCGCACCCCGGCGGGGTCGGTGAGGATGTCGCAGCCGGCGACGGTGGCCGTGCCGGAGGTCGGCGGGATGAGGGTCGTGAGCATCCGCAGGCTCGTCGACTTGCCCGCGCCGTTCGGCCCGAGGAAGGCGACGAGCTCGCCGCGCGGGACATCGAGGTCGAGTCCGACCACGGCGTCGACCGGGGTCTTCTTCACGGTGAATCGCTTCGAGAGTCCGCGGGCGCTGATGATCAGGTCCGCGGGAGGTGGTGTCGTCATGCTTCGAGGCTAGGAAGCATTGCGGACAGCTATTGTCCTCGTTGCTGTCAGGATGGGAGCATGGCCGATTCCACCGCCCGGGCGCTGCAGCTGCTCGAGCTGCTGCAGCAGCACCGGCACTGGTCCGGGCCCCGGCTCGCCGAGGAGCTCGGCGTCACGACCCGCACGCTGCGACGCGACGTCGACCAGCTGCGCGAGTTCGGCTACCGCATCGAGTCGCTCACGGGCCCCGCGGGCGGCTACCGCCTCGAGGCGGGCGCGGCGCTTCCGCCGCTCGTGCTCACCGACGACGAGGCCGTGACGATGGCCATCGGCCTGCGACTCGCCGCGACCGCCGCCCTCGACGGCGGCGGCGAGACCACCCTCACGGCGCTCGCGAAGCTCGAGCAGGTCATGCCCGCCGGCATCCGGCGCCGGGTGAACGCGCTCGCCGCGGCGGTGCAGCCCGTGCGCCTCGACCGTCCGGCGCTCGATCCCGAGCTGCTCGGGGCCCTCGCCCTCGCCTGCCGGGACACGGAGCGCATCCGCTTCCACTACACGTCGGGCGACGGCCGCGACTCCGACCGGCACGTCGAGCCGTACGTGCTCGTCCCGGCGGAGCGCAACTGGTTCCTGCTCGCCTACGACCTCCAGCGATCCGACTGGCGCACCTTCCGCGTCGACCGCATGTCGAGGCTGTTCGCGACGCGGGTGCGGTTCCCGGCGCGGCGGCTCCCCGCCGAGGACGCCGCCGAGTACGTGCGGGTGGCGGTCACCGCCGTGCCGATGGCACTCGAGGCGGCGGTCGTCATGGAGCTCCCGTTCGCCGAGATGGTCGCGCAGTTCGGGCCCTGGTCGCGCGGCGCCTCGCCGGAGGGCGAGGGCCGCACGCGCTGGCCGATCGGCGGCCACACCGTCTCCGACATCGTCTACACCCTGGGCTGGATCCCGCCCGGGGTCGCCTACGTGCTCGAGGCCTCCGACGAGCTCCGTGCCGACGTCGCGCGCGAGGCGGCCCGGATGCTCGAGGCCGCTACCATGGGCGCATGAAGGTGTTCGCGTTCCTCGTCTCGCTCGCCCTGTTCCTCGGCGGCCTGGCGCTGTTCGGCTACGCATTCGTCTTCCCCGAGGGCTGGATGGGGTGGGCCTTCGGCGGCGGCATCGTCGCCGTGTCGCTCTCGCTCATGATCCCGTTCCACCTCCTCGAGCGCCTCGACTAGACGGTCGTCGCCCGACCGCCCGGGTCGCGGCTCCGAACACCTCTCGTGAGCACGCGATCCGCCTCCGCCGCCGCCCGTGTCGCGGCGACCCCCGACGTCGTCTTCCCCCGGCTGCGCGCGCACGACCCCGCGCGCTTCTACCCGAGGTGGGGGGTGCTCCCCGCCGTCGTGGAGGTGCGCCATCAGACGGGTCCGTGGGATGCGGCGGGCCGCACGCGCACCCTCGTGCTCTCCGACGGCGGCACGCTCGTCGAGACGCTCGTGTCGGCCGAGGAGCCGCTCTTCGCCTACGAGCTCTCGGCCTTCACCGGGCTCTTCGGGCGACTCGTCGCGGGCGGGCGCTCCGAGTGGCGCGTCGTCCGCGAGGGCGCGGGATCGTCGATCGCCTGGACCTACGCGTTCACGCCCCTGCCGGGACGGGGTGCGATCGTGGCCGCGATCGTGCGTCTCGCGTGGGGGCCGTACATGCGCCGCGTGCTGCCGCGCATCGCCGGCTGGACGGCGGGTCCGGCCGACGGCTGACCCGCGGGCTCAGGCGGCCGACTCGAGCACGCGCCCGCCGAACGACCGCACGCGCGTGGCGAGCCCCGCGGAGCGCGCCGCGATCATCTCGGAGGCGGCCGGCATCCCGTCGTAGGTCGACGTCGGCGCGATGCGGATGAGCAGCGAGCACGCGAGGTCCGCGCAGATGTAGGTGCCGACCGAGTTGCCCGCGCGGCCGGCGTCGCCGGCCAGGATCGCGCTGAACATCGTGACCTGGCCTGCGGGCTGCGGGGTGTTGCACAGCGAGCAGATCGCCGACCCCGGGCGCAGACGCACCTCGGAGGCGCGCAGGGCGATGCCGACGGGCTCGTCGCCGCTCCAGTACACGAGATAGCCGCGCTGCGGGGAGCCGGGGTCGCGCCAGCCGAGGTACTCGCGGTCGCCCCAGACGACCTCGTGCAGCCCGGGCACGGGCATCCGCTCCGCCTCCCCGGGGGCGGCGTTGACGAGGGAGCCCCGGATCTCCGCCTCGGTCATCGCCTTCATGATCGGGCCAGCCTACGCTCGTCGCGTCGGCCGTTCCCGGTAGCTTGGACCCATGGCCGGAAAGCTGCCCCGGGCGCTCCAGCCGTTCCGCACGGGGCAGTACCGCATCCTCACGGGCGCCCTCGTCGTGTCGCTGCTGGGCGCCGGCACGTGGATCGTCGCCCTCGTGTTCGAGGTGAAGGCCCTCGGCGGATCGCCGAGCGATCTGTCGTTCGTCGCGGCGCTCAACGCCCTCGGGCTCATCGCCGCGGTGCTCGTCGCGGGGGCGATCGCCGACCGGGTGCCGCAGAAGCGCATCCTCGTCGCCGTCGAGACGACCAAGGTGCTGGGCTTCGGCACGGCCGCCGTGCTCGGGCTCACGGGCGTCGTCGAGGTGTGGCATCTCGCCGTGATCTCGTTCGTGCTCGGCGTCGTCGACGGCTTCTTCTACCCCGCCTACTCGGCGCTGCTGCCGTCGATCCTGCCCGCGGAGGACCTGCTGCCGGCGAACGGCATCGAGGGGATGCTGCGGCCGACGATCGTGTCGGCGGCGGGTCCGCTCCTGGCGAGCGGCGTCATCGTGCTCGCGTCGCCGGCGATGGCGTTCCTCGTCGTGGCCGTGCTGCAGCTCGGTGCGGCGGGCGCGCTCCTCGCGCTGCGCACGACCCCCGTGCGCCGCGACCTCTCGGAGGCGTCGGGTCGGCATCCCGTCGCCGACGTGCTCGTCGACATCCGCGACGGCGTGCGCTACATGGTGCGCACGCCGTGGCTGCTGGGCACGCTGCTCTTCGCGTCGCTGTGGGTGCTCGTGGTCATCGGGCCGCTCGAGGTGCTGCTGCCGTTCGCGGTCACCGAGCAGACCGGCGGCGGCGCCGAGTCGTACGCGCTCGTGCTCGCGGCCTACGGCGTGGGCGGCGCCGTCGCCGCGATCGTCGTCGCGTCCTTCCGCCTGCCGCGTCGCTACCTCACCGTCATGAACCTCGCCTGGGGACTCGGCACGATCCCGCTCGCCGTCATGGGGCTCACCGACCAGCTGTGGCTCATGATGGCGGCGGGGCTCGTCGTCGGCGTCGCCTTCGCGTGGGGTCAGGTGATCTGGGGCACCCTCCTGCAGCGTCGCGTGCCGTCGGAGATGCTCGGTCGCGTGTCGAGCCTCGACTTCTTCGTCTCGCTCGCCTTCATGCCGATCTCGATGGCGATCGCCGGGCCGGTCGGGGAGCTGCTCGGCTTCGGCACGACGTTCCTCGTGGCGGGTCTCGTGCCGATCGTGCTCGCGGTCGTCGTGCTCCTCGTCTTCCGGATGGGTCGCGACGAGGCCGCGAACCCGCTCGACGCGCGTCCCGCCGACGTGCGGCCCGGGGGTTAGCCCCCTGGCCGTCCCGCGCGGCCGTGCGCACGATGGAGTCATGAGCGATCTCCGCAGACCCCGCACCGGCCGCGTCCTCGGCGGCGTGTGCGCCGCCCTCGCCCGCCGCTTCGGCTGGGACGTGACCCTCGTGCGCATCCTCGCCGTCGTCTCGCTGCTGCTGCCCGGGCCGCAGCTCGTCTTCTACGTCGTCGCCTGGATCGTGATCCCGGGCGAGCCGCAGGCCGTGACCGTCGCGACGCCTCCGCCCTCCGGTCAGCCCAGCGCAGGCTGAATCCCAGCGGTGCCTCAGCGCCCGTTCAGACGGGGAACCTATCGTTCCGAGCATGGGATTCCTCGACAGGCTCTTCGGAGCGGACGAGCGGGAGGCCGCCCCCGCGGCGCCGCAGCGCCACCGTCCGCCGAACGAGGACGAGCGCGCCGTCGAGCGCTACCGCTACCTGCTGCGCACGGCGCCGCCCGAGACGATCGAGCAGGTGCACGCCGAAGCCTTCTCGCGGCTCAACGAGTCGCAGCGCGCCCTCGTCTACGAGGAGCTCAGCAAGGGCTCCGGCACGGGTGAGCGCCCGCTCTCGAGCGAGCCCGCCACCCTCGCCCGTGCGGCGACCCGCAAGGAGATGCGCGAACCCGGCTCGCTCGAGCGCAGCCTCGGCGGTCCCGGCCTCGGCCAGATGCTCGGAGCCTCGCTCCTCGGCACCGTGGCGGGCTACGTCGTGGGCTCCGCCCTCGTGAGCGCGTTCCTGCCGTGGGACGGCGGCTACGCCGGCACCGAGGCGTCCGGCGCCGAGGGCGACGCGTCGGCGGATGCCGGAGGCGACTACGGCGCGGACGCCGGCGGCGACTTCGGAGGAGACTTCGGCGGCGGCGACTTCGGCGGGGACTTCGGCTTCTAGCCGCGACTTCACTTCGACTTCTCGGCCGCGACTTCCCGGCGGCGACTTCTACGACGCGACCCGCTCGACCGTCGTCGTCGCGCCCCACCGCGCCGGCCAGCGTCCGAGCAGCAGGATCGCGACGCCGAGGCACGCCGCCCCCGCGATCGCGAGGCCGAGGCCGAGGAAGTACTCGATCACGAGGAACGTCGGCGCGAACGTGAGCGCCGCGGCGACGACCACGACCCAGATGGGCGGCGTCGGCCCCGCCTCGATCGGCTGCTCCCAGCGGCCGACGACCAGCGAGAGCGCGAAGAGCACGCCGAGCACGAGCACGTAGACGAGGATGCGCGACCACCACCACGTGGGCGACGCGGGCTCGGGGCTCGCCCCGGGGATGAGCAGCCCCACCCCGGCGAGGACGATGATCACCGGCAGGTGCCACAGGTAGATCGTCATGAGCCGCGTGCCGACGAGGAAGACGGCCGCGCGGGCCGCATGCGTCGACATGAGTCTCGCGAGCGCGGGCCGCAGCAGCCGGAGCGTGCACGCCTGAGCGAGGCCGAGCAGCACGAGCGGCAGCGTCGGAGGGTTGAGCATGTCGAGCAGGTCGGTGTTGTACGGGCCGATGAAGGTCAGCGCGGCGAGGACGGCGTAGCACGCGACGACGATCGCCCCGAGCTGCCACCACCGGCGGCGGGCGAACCATCCGTCGGCGTACCAGAAGCCGAGCTGCTGCACGAGCAGCCAGACGAACACCATGTTGAGATAGCCCAGCTGCGTCACGTCGAGGCCGAAGCGGGCGGCATCCACGAGCACCGCGCCGAGGAGGAGCACCCCGAGCGTGGGCCACGCGGCCCGCTCGTGCAGGCGCACCATGACGGGCACGAGGGTCTGGCAGAGCGTGTAGGCGGCGATGAACCACAGCGGGGAGCCGGCGCCGATCACGACGGTCGCGACGAGCTCCGGGGCGATCGCGAGCAGCGTCGCCCCGCCGATGACGACGACGTAGAAGAGGAAGAGCGGCAGCGCGGGCTGGGCGAGCCGCAGCACCCGGGTCTTCACGTAGTCGGCCGCCGTGCCGCCGCGGCGCACGGTCGAGCGCCACGCCGTGATGCTCGCGAAGCCGCCGACGACGAAGAACAGCGGCATGATCTGGCCGATCCACGTCGCCGCGTCGAACCAGCTCTGCTCCTCGAGGGGACGCGAGATGACCAGGCCGCCCTCGGCATCCCGGCCCACGCCGATGAAGAGGAGATGGATGACGACGACGAGCAGCACGCAGAAGACGCGCGCGAGGTCGAGGGTCAGGTCGCGCTTCGAGAGATCGAGCGACGACACCGCCGACGTGTCGCGGGGGATCGTCGAGGGTGTCCGCTTCGCCACCGCCCCACTCTAGGGGCGGGGAGCGCTCAGGCCGCGAGCACGATGCGCGCGGCGTCCATGATGTCGCGCGACTGCCCGACCTCGACCGAGGTGTTGTAGACGGCACCGCGCAGGCTCACGAACACGGGCCCGGCCTCGACGACGTAGCCGGCGACCTCGCCGTCGGCCGCGACCCGGTAGACACCGTCGATCGCGGTGGTCACTTCCATCATCTCGGCGCCCTCCATCGTCGTCGCTTCGGGCTGAGTCCATGACAGCACCCGACGATCGACGCCACCAAGGTCTTGACCGGGAGTTCATCGAGACTTAAGCGTTCTGCGGGGATGACCAGGCTTCTGCCAGGACCTGTCCAGACACCCGGGTGAACATGGAACACGGCCGTCGCGCCATCCGTCATCCATTCCGGGATGGCCCCGACCGAAAGTCTCCTCTCCCCTCATGCAGGTCTTCTTCCGCCGCGCTCTCGCGGTGACCGCAGCCGGCGCATGCCTGGCCGCGGCCGGCACCCTCGGTGTCCCCGCCGCCGTCGCCGCCATCAACCAGGCGAATCTCGACGCCCACGCCCAGTCGTTCGAGGTCTCCTCGACCTGGGCCTCCGCCGTCGAGGCGCTCGAGCCCGCTCGCGACGGCTTCTCCGTCACCGAGTTCACCCTCGTGCAGTGGCCGCTCCTCGAGGGCACGACGGTCTCGTCGTTCTTCGGCTTCCGCTCGTGCGAGGGCTGCTCGTCGATGCACTCCGGAATCGACTTCACCCCCGGTGCGGGCGTGCCGATCGAGGCGATCGCCGACGGCGTCGTCGTCGGCTCGTCGGTCGCCGACGGCTCGTGGGGAACCCACGTCACGATCGAGCACGTCGTCGACGGTGTCGTGTTCCGCAGCTCGTACGCCCACATGCAGTCGGGCTCGATGCCGTTCTCGCTCGGCGACACCGTGCAGCGCGGCGACGTCGTCGGCCTCGTCGGCAACACCGGCCAGAGCATGGGCGCCCACCTGCACTTCACGATCCAGACGGAGTCGGGCACGTTCATCAACCCGCTGCCGTGGCTCACGGAGCACGTCAACATCTCCCACGCGGAGTGATGCGCGCGGCCGCCGGGGAGCGCCGCGGGACGCGTCGCCCGACGCCGTAGCCTGGGCCGGTGCCCGTCGAGCTGCGCCCGTACACCTCCGCCGACCTCCCGGCTCTCGTCGCGATCAACGACGCCGCGTTCCCCGCGGTGCCGATCACGCCGCCGGAGGAGCTCGCCGAGCTCGTGGCGATGAGCCGGCTGACGCTCGTCGCCGACGACGGCGAGCCCGCGGGCTTCGTGATCGCCCTCGCCCCCGGACGCGCGTACGCGAGCGAGAACTACGCGTGGTTCAGCGCGCGGTCGACCGACTTCCTCTACGTCGACCGCATCGTGCTCGCCGCGCGACTGCAGGGGCGGGGCGTCGGGCCGCGGCTCTATGCGGCCGTCGACGAGGCGGCGCGGGCGGAAGGCGCCTCCGAGGTCACGTGCGAGGTGAACGTGCGCCCGGCGAACCCCGGATCGCTCGCGTTCCACGCGCGGCTGGGCTTCGTCGAGGTCGGTCGGCAGCAGACGAAGGGCGGCACCACGGAGGTCGCGCTCCTCGCCCGTTCCGTGGGTCAGCCCCCGCTCGCGCCTTCGTGACCCGGGGTAGGGTGGCGCCATGACCGGTGGGCCGACCGTCTCGATCGTGATCCCGGCGTACAACGAGGAGCGCACGATCCGCACGTGCGTCGTCGCGGCGCTCGAGCAGACCGTCGCGGCGCACGAGATCGTCGTCGTCAACAACCGCTCGACCGACAAGACCGCGGCGATGCTCGACGCGCTCACCACCGAGTTCCCGGAGGCGCCGCTCGTCGTCGTCGAGGAGGAGCGGCAGGGCATCATCCCGGCCCGCAACCGCGGGTTCGAGGTCGCGACGGGCGAGGTGCTCGGACGCATCGACGCCGACTCGATCCTCGAGCCCGAGTGGGTCGAGGCCGTGCAGAAGACGTTCGCCGACGCGACCGTCGCGGCCGCCACGGGCCCGGTGATCTACTACGACATGCCGCTGCGCCGCTGGGGCGCCCGGGCCGACGATCAGCTGCGCAAGGCGATGCTCAAGCTCACCCGCGACTACCACTTCCTGCTCGGCTGCAACATGGCCGTGCGCAAGACGGCGTGGGAGGACATCCGCGACTCCGTCTGCGCCGACGAGGCCGACGAGATGCACGAGGACCTCGACCTCTCCATCCACCTCTTCGAGCGCGGTCACAAGGTCGCCTACAGCTCCGAGATCGTCTCCGGGATGTCGGCCCGCCGCCTCGACTCGAACCCCAAGGCGTACTACCGCTACGTGGGCCGGTGGGAGCGCACCTACGACAACCACCGCATCCTGAACCCCGCCCTGCGCGCCCCGATGGTCGTCTTCTCGGCGATCTACCCCCTCGGCAAGATGCTCCGCAAGCAGCACCTGAAGACCCTGAAAGACGGAGGTATCGGGCCTTCGGCTTGGGCGGGGTAGCCCTCCCTTTACGCTCCCGTTTGTTGCACGCGCGTGCGAACTCCGGGGCGCGACTGCAACTCCCGGGCGCGCAAGCAGCCCGTCAGACGCCCGCGCCGAACCGCTCGAGGAAGATCGCGAACACGACCACCGCGGCGACGACGAGCAGCAGGATGCCGACCACGGCACCCGTGAACACGAGACCCCGCACGTGGGCGCGCTGCTGCGCGGGCGTGCGCGGCTGCGACCGGAACAGCTCCCTGAGTCCCACGGGACGCCACGCTAGCGGCGCGCGAGCATTCGCCGCCGCCCCGTATTCGGGGTTCAGCCGTCGCTCAGCCCATACTCAGAGCTCGCGTTGGGCCGCGTCGGCGAGCACTCTGTCGACCCACTCGTCCCTCGGAAGATCGCGGATCTCGGCGGGGGTGCGCCACTCCACCGCCAGGATCTCGGATGTCTCGAGCCGGAGAGGGGATTCGGGGAGCGTGCACGCGAAGGCGACGGTGACACAGCCGACTCGATCGCGGTCGGGGTAGGTCGCCTCGAGGAGGGTGCCGCCGTACGCTCCCACGATGCCGCGGACCTCCGGTCGCACGCCGAGTTCCTCCTGCACCTCTCGGGTCACGGCGTCGCGCGGGTCTTCGCCCGGCTCGACCCGGCCTCCGACCAGACTCCACCTCGACCATTGCGGCCCGCGGACCACCAGGAACTCGTCTCCTCGGCGGATCACCGCGGTCACGCCCGGGAGCAGGAGGTAGTCGTGTCCGATCCGCTGCCGGAGGGCGGCGACGTACTCGGATGCGGCCCTCAGAACTTGCGGGTGAACGGGAGCGGCTTGCGCATCCGGATGAGCAGCAGCAGGGGGATGATCACGTACGGCAGGTTGAACGCGAGGAACTTCGCCGGGTTCTGGGTCTGGAACTCCGCCTCGCCGAAGAACTCGACCCCGAAGACGATGATGCCCGTGATCGAGGCGATCATCGTCGCGTAGATCACCGCGGGGAGCTGGATCCAGTTCCACCCCCGCAGAAGCGCCGGCACGAGCACGAGGTAGAACGCGAGGTACACGAACGCCGAGAGCCCGGTGACGATGCGCATCCACACGGGCGGGTTCATGAAGAGCGGATCGGCGTCGTGGGCGTACCAGTGGTTCGAGTCGACGAGGAAGGTGCCGTTCGGCTGGGTGAAGTCGACGCCGAGCGTCGGCAGCATGTCGGCGATGCACGACGTCACGATGAAGATCGTGAACATCACCGCGAAGAAGACGTCGATCGGGCGGCGACGCAGGGGCAGGTTCGAGACGACGGTGTCACTCACGCGGGCAGCCTAGCGCCGGAGGGGTAGGCTCGACGCGAACACGGGAGTCCGGTATGCCGGGCTGAGAGGAAGCGACCAAAGCTTCGACCGTCGAACCTGATCCGGATCATGCCGGCGCAGGGAGGCATTCTCAGGACGAACAGTCCGCCCGTGCCCCTTCACCGATCGAAAGGGCACGTCCAGTGCAACGCTCCATCACCCTCGCGGCAGCCGCCGCATCCCTCGCCCTGCTCGTCGGCTGCACCGCGCCGGCCGACCAGCCCACGACCCTCGTGCTCGTCACGCACGACTCGTTCGCGCTGAGCGAGGGCACCCTCGAGCAGTTCACCGACGAGACCGGCATCCGCGTCGAGGTGCAGTCCGGCGGCGACGCGGGCGAGCTCGTCAACAAGCTCGTGCTCACCGCCGACTCCCCGCTCGGCGACGTCGTCTTCGGCATCGACAACACCTTCGCCTCGCGCGCGGTCGGCAACGGCGTGCTCGAGGAGTACGTGTCGGGCGACCTCACCGACGCCGAGGCCGCGTACCTGCTACCGGTGGGCTCGGGCGGCGAGTTCCTCACGCCCATCGACTCGGGCGACGTGTGCGTGAACGTCGACCACGCGTGGTTCGAGGAGGCCGGCATCCCGGAGCCCGCGACGCTCGACGACCTGATCGACCCGACCTACGAGGGCATGCTCGTCGTGGAGGCGGCGAACTCGAGCTCGCCCGGGCTCGCGTTCCTGCTCGCGACGATCGCCGCCTACGGCGAGGACGGCTGGCACGACTACTGGTCGGCGCTCGTCGACAACCAGGTGAAGGTCGTCGCGTCGTGGAGCGACGCCTACTACGTCGACTTCACGGGAGCGGCCGAGGACGGCGATCGTCCGCTCGTCGTGTCCTACGCGTCGTCGCCTCCCGTGACGGAGCCCCCGGGGTCCACCGGCGTGCTGCTCGACACGTGCTTCCGCCAGACGGAGTACGCGGGCGTGATCGCGGGCACCGCGCACCCCGCCGAGGCGCGGCAGCTCGTCGACTTCCTGTTCTCGCCCGTCGTGCAGAACGACATCCCCGAGAACATGTACGTCTTCCCGGTGAACGCCCGGGCGGAGCTGCCCGCGGCATGGGCCGAGTACGCCGAGACCGCCGAGGACCCGTTCGAGCTCGACCCGGCCGAGATCGATGCGCACCGCGAGGCGTGGATCGCGGCCTGGGCGGCGATCGCGACCCCGTGACGCCTCGGCTGAGCGGGAGCGTCGCGGCGGGGTGGATCCTCGCCGCGGCCCTCCCGCTCGCCTTCGTCGCGGTGTTCTTCGCGTGGCCGGTCGCGTCGATCGTCGGGCGCGGGCTCTTCCCGGCCGGCGTGCTCGATGTCGCCGGCATCCTCGAGGTGCTCGGCCGGCCCCGCACCCAACGGGTCATCGGGTTCACCGTCGGGCTCGCGGCGGCGGCCACCGCGATCACGCTCGTGCTCGGGATGCCCGTCGCCTACGTGCTCGCGCGGCTGCGGTTCCGCGGCAAGGGCGTGCTGCGCGCCGCGGTGCTCGTGCCGTTCGTGCTGCCGACGGTCGTCGTCGGCATCGCGTTCCGGGCGCTCCTGCGCGACACCCCGCTCGACGGCACGGTCGTCGCGATCCTCGCGGCGCTCGTGTTCTTCAACATCGCTGTCGTCGCCCGCACGGTCGCCGTGTCGTGGGAGAGCCTCGACACCCGGCAGGAGGAGGCGGCGAGGATGCTCGGCGCGGGCCCGGTGCGCGTCTTCGTCACCCACACGCTGCGGCGTCTCGCTCCGGCGATCGCGGCGGCGGCCTCCGTCGTCTTCCTGTTCTGCTCGACCGCGTTCGGCACCGTGCTCGTGCTCGGCGGGGCGCGGTACGCCACCATCGAGACGGAGATCTGGCTGCTCACGACGCAGTTCCTCGACCTGCGGGCGGCGAGCGTGCTGAGCATCGCGCAACTCGTCGTCGTGGTGGTGCTGCTCGCGGTCACGGGGGCGGTGCAGCGCCGCGCGCAGGCCCAGCGCCGCGCGTTCGCGGCGCGCGCACCGCGGCGCACCGACCTGCCCGTGGTGGCGGTGGCGATGCTCGTGGGCGTCGCGCTCGTCGTGCCCCTCGCCGCCCTCGTCGAGCGGTCGCTGCGCGTCGCGGGGGAGTGGAGCGTCGCGAACTACGCCGCGCTCGCGAGCACCGGCACCCGCCATGCTCTCGCCGTGACGCCGTGGGAGGCGCTCGGCAACTCCCTCGGCTTCGCCGCCGCCGCGACGGGGCTCGCGATGCTGGTCGGCCTGACGGCCTCCCTCCTGCTGTCGCGGACGCCGCGGTCGCCGGGCGCGCGTCGCGGGCTCGAGCTGCTCGACGGCGCCCTCATGCTGCCGCTCGGGGTGTCGGCCGTGACGGTCGGCTTCGGCTTCCTCGTCACGCTCAACACTCCGCCCTTGGACCTGCGCACGAGCCCCGTGCTCGTGCCGATCGCTCAGGCCCTCGTCGCCGTGCCGCTCGTCGTGCGCACCCTGCTGCCCGTGCTGCGCAGCGTCGGCAGCCGGATGCGCGACGCCGCCGCGATGCTCGGCGCCTCGCCCGCGCGCGTGCTGCTGACGATCGACCTCGGCGTCGCCGCCCGGGCGACCCTCGCGGCCACGGGCCTCGCGTTCACGGTCGCCCTCGGGGAGTTCGGCGCGACCACCTTCTTGAGCCGGCCCGACGCGGCGACGCTCCCGGTCGTGATCTACCGCCTCATCGGGCTTCCCGGGGGAGACAATGCCGGAATGGCGACGGCGGCCTCGGTCGTGCTCGCGGGCGTGTGCGTCGCGGTCGTGGCCCTCGTCGAGCGGCTGCGCGTGACGACGGCGGGAGCGTTCTGATGACCCTCGAGACGAGGAGCCTCACGGTGCGCTTCGGCGCGACGACGGCGGTGGATGACGTCAGCCTGACGATCCCGACGGGCGAGGTGTACGCCCTGCTCGGCGCGTCCGGCAGCGGCAAGTCGACCCTCCTGCGGGCGATCGCGGGACTCGAGCCGTGCACGGGCGACGTGCGATGGGACGGCGAGTCGGTCGTGCGGGTGCCGCCGCATCGGCGCGGGTTCGGGTTCATGTTCCAGGACGGGCAGCTCTTCCCGCACCTCGACGTCGCGGGGAACGTGGGCTACGCGCTGCGGGTGGCAGGACGGCCCGACGCCGACCGCATCGAGGAGCTGCTCGAGCTCGTCGGACTCGCCGGATTCGAGCGGCGGCGCGTGACCGAGCTGTCGGGCGGCGAGCAGCAGCGGGTGGCGCTCGCGCGGTCGCTCGCGGCGGCCCCGCGGCTCCTGCTGCTCGACGAGCCGCTCTCGTCGCTCGACCGCGACCTGCGCGAGCGGCTCGCGGGCGAGCTGCGCGACATCCTGCGGGCCGCGGGCACGACGGCCATCCTCGTGACCCACGATCCCGACGAGGCGAGCGTCGTCGCCGGCCGGATCGTGAGGCTCGAGCGCGGCAGGCTCGTCGACCCGTGATCGCGACACCCGATCGCGGGTCTGGGGTGCCCGCGCGCGCGGCGGTTACTGTGAAACCCATGACGGCCGGGGCACCTCCGCGCACGAGCGAGGTCCTGGCGACCCGCATCCGCGCCGTGGCGGCATCCCGGGGCGCGGAGCGTCTCGTCGTGCTCCTCGACGGGCACTCCGGATCGGGCAAGACGACGCTCGCGACGCAGCTCGCCGAGGTGCTCGACGCCCAGCACGTGCCGCTCGACCTCTTCTACCCCGGTTGGGGCGGTCTCGAGGTCGGCAGCGCGATGGTGCGGGGTGTGCTCGACCCCGCGAACCCGGGCTTCCGCCGCTGGGAGTGGGCGGAGAGCCGGGCCGCGGAGTGGGTGTCGCTCGATCCGGCGCGGCACATCGTCGTCGAGGGGTCGGGCGCGCTCAGCCGGGCCAACCGGGCTCTCGCCACCTTCGGCATCTGGATCCGGCTGGATCAGGCGGAGCGCAAGCGCCGCGCGCTCGCCCGCGACGGCGACGCGTACCTCGACCACTGGGACCGCTGGGCCGCGCAGGAGCAGCACTTCTTCCTGCGCGAGCGGCCCGACGCCCTCGCCGACGCGATCATGGACGGTCGCACCGGCCAGGTCGCGTTCCGCGCCGACGCGACGGCGTCGGTCTAGGACTCAGCCGACGCGCGACCAGTAGGCCGGGAACAGCCCCTCGTGCGGGGTCGTCACGAGGGCGTCGTCCGAGCACGAGACATCCATCCCGGCTCCCGCGCCGGTGTCGGCGGGGATCTCGATCGGCATGTCGGCGACCTCGCCGCCCACGGTGATCGTGTTCTCGACCTCGATGCCGGTCGTCCAGTCGCGGAAGGTCACGACCCCCGCGTCCTCCGAGAACCTCCCGGAGCTCACGCCGAACTGGGTCTGCACGACCTGCATCGTGAGTCCGCCGCTCATGTCGGCATCCATCGTGTAGGTGATGTTGGAGTCGTACGACATGTCCTCGCCGTCGACGGTGAGCGTCACCCCGCCCTCGACGAGGGTCGCGCGCGCGTTCAGCCCCGTGCTCGTGAAGTGGTCGCTGAGCTGCTCGAGCTGGCGCTGGCCGTCGAGGGCCCAGGTGCCCTGCAGGCAGTCGGAGAGGGTGAGCTCCCCGCCGGTGCCACCGTCGGCTCCGTCGTCGCCGGATCCGCCGGTTCCGTCCGGGTCGCCGGTGCCTCCGGAACCACCGGGTGAGCACGCCGCGAGGGCGAGAAGAGCGACGGCGGCGAGTGCCGGGGCGAGAGCGAGACGACGGCGCACGAGGGACCTCCTGGGATCGGGTTACACCGTAGCGACGCGCGACGCGGCGCGGAAGGTTGACGACGTCTCGGATTCAGCCCCAGCCGAGCTCGTGCAGCTGCTCGTCGTCGATGCCGTAGAAGTGCGCGATCTCGTGCACGAGCGTGATGTGCACCTCGTCGCGCAGCTCGTCGAGCTCGGCGCACGCCGCGAGGAGCGGCTCGCGGTAGAGCACGATGCGGTCGGGGAGCTCGCCGAAACCGTAGCGGTCGCGCTCGGTCAGGGCGACCCCTTCGTAGAGCCCGAACAGGTCGAGCGAGCCGTCGGCGGGACGGTCCTCGGTGACGAAGACGATGTTCTCGAGTCCGTCGACCATCTCGTCGGGCAGCTCGTCGAGCTCCTCGATGACGAGCCTCTCGAACTCCTCGGGAGTGAGCGACAGGGTCACGGCTGCTCCAGCAGCACGACGAGCGACTCCTGCAGATGCCCGAGCCAGGTGTACACCTCGCCCGCGGGGGTGTCGGGGATCTCGTCGTCGTCGGCCCGGATGCCGAGGCGGTCGGCGATGACCAGGCGCAGGTCGGTGAGCAGCGGCAGCCAGCGCTCGGCGTCGGCGGGCGGGAGCCGCACCGTCTCCTCGTCGAGCGCGAGCGACACCTGGGCGGCGTTCGCGGCCTTGCGGTCGACGAGGCCCGCGCGCGTGTAGCGGCTGAACTCGTCGGACGCCGCCTCGTCGTCGCGGTAGGCGGCGGGGAACAGCCGCGCGTGCGCGGGGTCGTCGCCCGCGGTGCCGCCGACGACCTCGAGGTACTGGTCGACGAGGGAGCGGAGCACCCCGGCCTCGCCCTCGGCGAACTCGAGCACGATCACCCCCTCGGCGCGCGAGACCCTCATCCGTCGCTCGCCCTCGCGACCGTCGCCCACAGGCCGTACTCGTGCATCGCCTCGGTGTGGCGCTCCATCTCCTCGCGGGGACCCGTCGCGACGACGGCGCGGCCGTCCTCGTGCACCCTCATCATCAGCCGCTCGGCCTCGGGCTTGGCGAAGCCGAAGTAGCTGCGGAAGACGTGGGTGACATACGACATGAGGTTGACCGGATCGTTCCAGACGATCGTCACCCAGGGGACGTCGGGGGAGACGACGGTCGAGGTCTCCTCCGTGAGATGCGGAGTCGGCGCTCCCGTGCTGAGCACGGGAGCGACCGAGTCCGACACCATGGGGCGACCGACGGGACTTGAACCCGCGACATCCGGCACCACAAGCCAGCGCTCTACCAACTGAGCTACGACCGCCATGCGTCGCATACGCGACCCGTCGATCTTACGGCACCCAGGAGCGCCATGCCTCCACCGTCGCGGTGGCGGCGGACTGCGCCTGGTCGGAGGTCGGACCGGGCTCCGCGACGAAGAGCGCGCGCCGGTAGTAGTCGAGCTCGCGGATCGACTCGAGGATGTCGGCGAGCGCCCGGTGGCCGCCGTTCTTCGCGGGGGCCTGGAAGTAGACGCGCGGGAACCAGCGACGGGCGAGCTCCTTGATGCTCGAGACGTCGACGCTGCGGTAGTGCAGGTGCGCGTCGACGCGCGGCATGTACTTCGCGAGGAAGGCGCGGTCGGTGCCGATCGTGTTGCCCGCGAGCGGGGCCGTCTGCGCCTCGGGCACGAACCGCAGGATGTACTCGTTGATCTGGTACTCGGCGTCGGCGAGGCTCACGCCGTTCGGGATCTCGTCGAGCAGGCCGCTCGCGGTGTGCATCTCGCGCACGACGTCGTTCATCTGGTCGAGCACCGGCTGGTCGGCCCGGATGACGATCTGCAGCCCCGGGTCGACCGGCACGAGGTCGTAGCCGGTGATGACGACGGCCACCTCGACGAGCTCGTCGACCGCGAGGTCGAGGCCGGTCATCTCGCAGTCGATCCAGACGAGCCGATCACCGTGGGATGCCATCGCGCCAGTCTAATTCGGCGCGCGGACTCCCACCGGCGCGAGCACGCCCACGGGCGTGGGCTCGGGCAGCTTCGGACCGCGGCCGTCGCCGCTCGAGACCTGACGGACCCGTCGGGAGAGCCACGGCAGCGCGTGACGCCGGAACCACACGGTCGTGGGCAGCCGCCGACCGGGCGGCACCTCCGCGAGCGGCGTCGGCGCGGGCATCCCGAGCGCGCGGCACGCGGCGTCGAGCAGCGCGAGGTGACCGCGGGTCGAGGGATGGAGGCGATCCTCCGACCACATCGACCGGTCGGCCAGGCCGGGGATCGTCCAGAGGTCGAGCACGAGGCAGCCGTGCCGCGCCGCGATCGCGTGCACGTGCGCGGTGAAGACGGCCGCGCGACCGCGCAGCATGCGGAGGTAGCGCGAGAATCCGGGGTCGTAGGCCGTGGCGAGCAGCACGGTGGCGCCGCTCGCGACCAGCCGCGCGATCCCGGCCTCGAGCTGGGCGGCGAGGGCGTCGGGGTCCGGCCGCAGCGCCGAGAGGTCGTTGCCGCCGACCAGCACCGACACGAGGTCGGCGCGCATCGCGATCGCGGCGGGGATCTGATCGGTCACGACGTGGCGCACACGCCGCCCGCGCACGGCGAGGTTGGCGAACTCGAGCCGGGCGGCGCCGGCCGCGCGCTGCCGGGTGTCGAGCTCGAGGGCGAGCCTTTCGGCCCAGCCGAACCAGGGCTCGCCGTCGCCGACGACCGGGTCGCACCAGCCCTCGGTGATCGAGTCGCCGAGGGCGGCGAATCGAGTGAAGCGCGGGGTCAGGGCGTCCGTCACGGCACCAGTGTGCGGGTGCCCGGGGCGCCGTGGCGCGCATCCCGGCCCCCCGTCGCCGAGTCGTCACGGAGAGTTCACCGGCGGCCATCGGCCGTTCAGCGCTCGGGTGCCCCCGGCAGGACTCGAACCTGCAACCTACGGATTAGAAGGCCGGCGCTCTATCCATTGAGCTACGGGGGCGACCGCGCCAGTCTAGGCTGCACGCAGCTCGGGCGATCCGGGCTACAGCGCCGATCTGGAGGTCCGCATCGTGAGGAAGCTCGGCATCCCGGCCGCACTCGCACTCGTCGTCCTGACCGGTTGCGCGCCGCAGGGCGACCCCGTCGCGACCTTCGACGTCGTCGGCGAACAGTACAAGATCGAGCTCGCGACCCCCGAGCTGGTCGCGCACGCCGAGGCGCTGCTCGCGGGGGAGGACGTCGCATCCATCCCGCTCGGACGGGTGGTGCGCGACGATCCCGGGCCGAACGCCCCGTGGTCGTGGCACATCGACCCGGCGACGCTCGAGTTCGCCGACATGACGATCGAGGTGTGCGACGGCCTTCCCTCCTACGTCGAGGACGGCACCGTCACCTCGCCGGACTACTGCCCCTGGTCGGCGGAGATCGTCGCGATCGACCGCTGACCTCCGGTTCACTCCGCCGTCCTCCGGTTTGCTCCGCCGTCCCCGGGTTGCTCCGCTGTCCTCCGGGTTGCTCCGCTGTCCTCCGGGTTGCTCCGCCGATCTGCGGTTGCTCCGCGGGATTTCGGCGGAGCAAGCGCAAGGTGGCGGAGCAACCCGAGTTGGGGAGAGGCAGAGGGGCAGGTCGTCAGGGGGTCGCGGGGGGCTTCTGCAGCTCCTCGACGGGGACGTTCTCGTAGTCCCAGCGGTCGAGGTCGCTGCCGAAGAGCTGCTTCGCCCGACGCGGATGCCGCACCCACTCGACGAGGCGGTTCTGGTACTCGCCGAGGGTGGCATCCGAGGTGAGTCCGAAGTTGACCGAGTTGACGCGCATCGCCTCGAGCTGGTGCGCGGCCCAGTCGGCAGCGAGGTCGGCCCCGGGCACGGGGAGCAGGCGCGCGGCGACGTGCGCCTCGGTCGCGACCTGCTGCGCGTGCTCGCGGGCGTCGGCGCCCTGGCTGTGCCAGCGGGCCGCGTTCTGCCCCGCGCTCACGAGTGCGGCGACCGCCGCGACCCGCGTCTCGAAGTCCCGCTGGGCGACGAGGCGCTTGATGCCGGAGCGGCCGATGGCCGCGCCGATCACGCCCGCGAGGACGATCGCGACGAACGGGATGATCGCGCCGGACAGGATGCGCCAGCCGTCCTCCGAGGCGATCCACTCGACCAGGTCGTTCCACCACTGCATGCCGGGACCCTAACCCCGGCACCTGCCAGGGTTCGGAGAAACGCAGGGACTCCGCCGAAACGAGGGACTCAGCCGAAACGCAGCGCGTCCGCGGCGTCGGTCGCGGTGCGGAACCGGCCGAGCATGCGGAACCCCCGTTCGCGCACGCTGAACCTCATCGCCCGGAAGTCGCCCTCGTCGTCGGCCACGAGGTGGCCGAGGAGGGCGCCGGTGAGCCCGACGACCCGCCACTTTCCGCTCGCGAGCGGCACGACGCGCACGCCGGGGGTGCGCACGTCGAGGGCGGTCGCGGGGAGGTTCACACCTCGAAGCTACGGTCGACCACCGACACCCGGCTCGGCGGGCAGCACGAGCTCCGCGTCGACCACGGTCTTCGTCGCCCGCGCCGTCTGGGCGAGCACGATGCCCGCGAGCACGATCACCGCGCCGACCAGCCCGAAGGCGTCGAGCGACTCGCCGAGCCAGACCCAGGCCACCGCGAAGGCGAACACGACCTCCGACGAGGCGACGACGCCGGCCGCCGTCGCCGTCAGGTGCTTGAGCGCCGTGAACGAGAGCAGGAAGGGCAGGAACGATCCCGCGACGATCGTCACCGCGAGCGCGAGACCGAGCGGGAGCGAGCCCGAGCCCCATTGGCCGCCGACGTCGAGCGCGGCCGTGAACGTCGAGCCGTCGAGCTCCCACCAGCCGCTGAACGGCAACCAGACGAGCCCGGCGAGGAGCGTCGTCCAGAAGGCGACGGCGAGCGGCGACGTGCGGGCCACCTGGCGCTCGCCGATGAGGAAGTAGGCGGCGAGGCTCACGGCCGCGACGAGCGCGAGCACGACGCCGAGGGGATCGAGCCGCGCCTCCCACGGTCGAGCGACGGCGACGAGCCCGAGCAGCACGAGGCCGATCGCGATCCACAGCCGACCCTTGACCCGCTCCCGGAAGACGAAGAACGCCACGACCGCGACGAGCAGCACGGCGACGTACTCGAGCAGCAGGGCGATGCCGACGGGCAGCAGCCCGATCGCGGCGGCGTAGCTGGACTGGAGCACCGCCACCGCGACACCGAGGATCGCCATCACGCCGAGCTGCCGCGGCGTGAGCCGAAACGCCCGCCGGTCGGTCGCGAGCAGGATGAGCGCCGCGATGAACGCCGTGCCGAGCGTGCGGAACTGCGTGATCTGCGTCGCCGTCAGACCGCCCTCGATGAGGAGCTTGGTGAGGCTGCCGTTGGCGCCGAAGAGCAGTGCGCCGACGAGCGCGGAGACGTAACCCACCGACGGGTCAGCGGCCCAGGCCGTCGACGGCGTGCGGCTCGATCGCCGCGAGCTCGTCCGCGGTGAGCGCGGGTGCCGCGAGCGCGCCGAGGCTGACCTCCAGCTGCGCGACGCTCGACGCCCCGACGAGCGCGCTCGTGACCTGCGCGTGACGGAGCACCCAGGTGAGGGCGAGCTGCGCGAGCGACTGGCCGCGCTCCTTCGCGATCGCGTCGAGGGCGCGGGCGTGCGCGAGGTACTCGTCCGAGATGTCGCTGCCGCGGATCCAGCGTCCCTCGGCGGCGCGCGAGTCGGCCGGGATGCCGTCGAGGTAGCGGTCGGTCAGCATCCCCTGGGCGAGTGGCGAGTAGACGATCGCGCCCGCGCCGACCTCGTCGAGCACCGGGAGCAGTCCGCGCTCGACGCCGCGGTCGAACATGTTGTAGCGCGGCTGGTGGATGAGCAGCGGCACCCCCTCGGCGGCGAGCGCCGCCGCGGCGGCGCGGGTCTGCTCGGGGTCGTAATTCGAGATGCCGGCGTAGATCGCCTTGCCGCTGCGCACGGCGTGCGCGAGCGCGCCCATCGTCTCCTCGATCGGCGTGTCGGGGTCGGGGCGGTGCGAGTAGAAGATGTCGAAGTAGTCGAGCCCGGTGCGGGCGAGCGACGCGTCGAGCGAGGCCAGGAGGTACTTGCGCGACCCCCACTCGCCGTACGGGCCGGCGTGCATGTCGTAGCCCGCCTTGCTCGAGACGATGAGCTCGTCGCGGTGCGGCCGGAAGTCCTCCGCGAAGACGCGTCCGAAGTTCGTCTCGGCGCTGCCCGCCGGCGGCCCGTAGTTGTTGGCGATGTCGAAGTGGGTCACGCCCAGGTCGAACGCGCGACGCAGGATCGCACGCTGCGTCGCGATCGGCTTGTCGTCGCCGAAGTTGTTCCACAGCCCGAGGGAGATCTCGGGCAGCAGGAGCCCGGACCTCCCGGTGCGGGCGTAGGACATCCGCTCGTAGCGGTCGGCGGCGGCGGAGTAGGGCTGGATCGAAGGCGCGGGCACCCGCTCAGCCTAGGAACTTTCCGCCCACCTCGTTCGTTGCATCCCGTGCGGCGCCACAGCCGCGGAAAGTAAGGTCCTCCCCATGCGCACTCTCGTTCTCGCCGGCGGCTGCTTCTGGTGTCTCGACGCCGTCTATCGCACCCTCAAGGGCGTGCACGACGTGGTCTCGGGCTACACCGGCGGCGAGACGGCGAACCCGTCGTACGAGGCCGTCTGCACCGGCCGCACCGGCCACGCCGAGGCGGTCAAGGTGGTCTTCGACGAGGCCGTGATTCCCGAGTCGGTCATCCTCGACGTCTTCTTCACCCTTCACGACCCGCGCCAGCTCAACCGGCAGGGCAACGACATCGGCACCCAGTACCGGTCGGCGATGTTCTACTCCTCCGAGGAGGAGAAGGCGCTCTTCGAGGCGTCGCTCGAGCGCGCGGCCGAGTACTGGGACGGCGGCATCGTCACGACCCTCGAGCCCCTGGGCGACTGGTACGACGCCGAGGAGTACCACCAGGACTTCTTCGCGAAGAACCCCACGCAGGGCTACTGCCTGGCGGTCGCCCTGCCGAAGGTCAACAAGGTGCGGAAGTCCTACGCGGAGTACGTGCTCGCCTCGTAGGTCGAGGCGTCGGGTCAGCGCACCCGGATGCGGCCCTGCTGCCACAGACGGATGGCGGCGACCCGGGGCGAGGTGGCGGCATCCTGATCCACCCCGAGCGCGGCGTAGAGGCGGCCGATCATCGCCTCGGCCGCGCGCGTGGTGGTGCCGCGTCGCTCGGCGATCGTCTTCGTCGTGAGCCCGCTCGCGAGCATCCTCAGCATGTCGGCCTGCGCGGGCGTGACCGCCAGCGTCGGGTCGTCGCGTTCGACGCGGCGGCCCGTGCCGCGTCCCGCGAGGGCGTCGCGCACGGCGTCGGCGATGTCCTGCATGCGGCGCAGCCTCGACTTGACGACGTAGACCAGGTCGGCGGGCAGGTCGTCGGCGTCGCTCACGGCGAGCTCGGGGGAGAGGTGCGAGGTGAGCACGACGACCGGGATCCACGGGCGCTCGGCGCCCATCCGCTTCAGCAGCGGACCGGCCGAGATGCCCGAGCCGAAGTCGAGGTCGCTCACGAGCACGTGAGCCCCCCTCTCGACGAGCTCCCACGCCTCGTCGGGCAGGCGCGCGGTCGCGACGTCGAAGCCCTCGGCGCGCAGGCCGTCGGCCACGAGCGACCTCGTGAAGTCGTCGTCCTCGGCGACGACGACCCGGATCCCGGGGCGCCCCTCGACGTCCGGAGGCGTCGTCACGCGCGTCCCACCGCGGTGAGGATCGCGTCGAGCAGGCGCTCGGAGGTGAAGGGCTTGTCGAGCACGGCCCTCACGTTGGGGCGGCGCCCGGCGTGGGCCGCCTGCTCCGGCACTCCCGACATGGTGACGACGGGGAGATGGGGATGCTCGGCGGCGAGCAGGTCGAGGAACCGCCGCCCGGTGACGCCCGGCATGACGAGGTCGGTCACGACGACGTCGACTCGACGTGCCGCGAGCAGGGCGCGTGCGGCGGCGGCGTCGGAGGCGGCGAGAGCCTCGCCGCCCGCGGCGCCGATGACG
>JAEWKY010000178.1 GCA_023457615.1 Actinomycetes bacterium
GTCGGAGGCGCGGCGCGGTGCGTTAACGTCGAGCCATGTCGTGCATCCGGTTCAACACGCCCGCGCAGCGACGGCAGCTCGCCGCGAACGCCCCGGCGATGCGCACGCCCGACGAGGTCGCCCGGCACTACCGCTCCCCCGAGATGACGGAGAGCAAGATCCGGCGGCTGCGGCTGCTCGCCGAGAGCGCCAACCCCAAGATCCGGGAGCGCGTCGCCGCCGACTACCACGCCCCCGCCGACCTCGTCGCGGCCCTCGCCCGGGACCCGGACGCGGGTGTGCGCGCGACGCTCGCCCGCAACGAGACCGTGTCGTGCGACATCCTGCGCGATCTCGCGCACGACGAGTCCGAGACCGTGCGCGGCTTCGTCGCGATCAACTACTTCGTGCCGGAGGACGCGATGGCCGAGCTCGCCGACGACGCGAGTCCCGTCGTGCGCGGCCTCGTCGCGTGGAAGACGTCGCTCGCCGCGGAGGACGCCGCGTCAGCGGAGCGCGCCGCCGCCGAGCAGCTCGTCGAGGCGTAGCCGCAGCGCCGGCCAGGTGCCGCCGAACCCGGGATGCAGCGGCAGGGCGTCGACCTCGTCGAACGGCACCCAGCGCAGCGCCTCGCTCTCCGCGTCGCCGACGATGGGGGCGAACAGCTCCTCGGCGCGCGCGAGCACCGTGGTGTACGACCAGTAGCCGAGGTCGAGCACGCTCGTGCCGAGCACCGTGACGAGCTCGGGCGGCACGCCGGCCTCCTCGTCGGCCTCGCGGATCGCGGCGTCCTCCGGCGTCTCGTGCGCCTTGCGCGCTCCCCCGGGCAGCCCCCACGTGCCGCCGAGGTGGCTCCACACGGCGCGCAGCTGCAGCAGCACGCCCGCCTCGGGATGCGCCAGCAGGAGACCCGCGGCGCCGAACGTGCCCCAGTAGCGGCCGCGCGGCCCGTCGACCCAGGTGTCCTCGGGGCCGCGGGGTCGACGCGCCTCGGGATCGTGCGTCGCGCGGGTCACGCTCTCACTCTAGGGTCGCCCGCGGCACCGCCGCCGAGCACGCGTAAGGTCGGGACATGGTCGATCGGCTGGACTCGTGGATCTGGGCCGTGCGGCTCGTGAAGACCCGCTCCGCCGCGACCGCGATGGTGCGCGCGGGCCACGTGCGGCTCAACGGCGACCGCGCGAAGGCGGCGGCTCCCGTCCGGCCCGGCGACGAGGTGCGGCTGCGGGTCGGCGACGTCGCGCGCATCGTCGTCGTGCGCCAGGTGATCGCGAAGCGCGTCGGGGCGCCGCAGGCCGCGGCGGCCTACGACGACCTCACTCCCCCGCCGCCGCCGCTCGAGGAGCGCGTGCTCACCGCCACCCGCGACCGCGGCGCGGGGCGCCCGACCAAGCGGGATCGCCGCCTGATCGACCGGCTCCAGGATCCGTTCGCGCGCGACTGAGTCGGGGACCCGACCTAGCGCGCGACGTTGACGAGCCCGCTGAAGCCCTCGGGCACGATGACGAGGTTGCCCGCCGCGGCGAGCTCCCTGAGGGTGTCGAGGTAGCGCTGCTGCAGGATCGCGTCGGTGAGGCTCGCGTTGAGGATGGCGTTGGCATCCGCCTCGGCCTGCGCCTGCACGACCTTCTGCTGCGCCGAGACCTTGGCGGCCTCGAGCCGGTTCTGCTCCGTCTGCACCTGGATGGCCGCCTCCTGCGCCGCCGCGAACGCCGCCGTCACCTGCTCGCCGTAGCGGATCTCCTGCAGGGCGACGTCCTCGACGATGATGCCGTCGTCCTGCCAGCGCCGCTCGAGGGCCGCGAAGATGCGCTCCTGCACGGTGTCGCGGTCGGTGAGCATGTCGATCGTCGAGAACTGGCCCGGCACCGAGCGCACGACCGAGCGGATGTCGTTGAAGATGAGACGCGTGCGGAGGTTGTCCTCGTTGTAGTACGCGCTGTAGATGTCGATGACGGCGTCCGGATCGAGGGAGTACCGGATCGCGATGTCGAGGTTCGCGGTGACGCCCTCGGCATCCTGCACCGTGATCTGCGGTCCGTCGGGCGCGCCGCCGATGTTGTCGCCGTCGCCGAACGACTGCTCGCTCACGAACACCGCGCGCTGGTTGCGCACGTCGAACGTGACGGTGTCGACCCACGGCGCCTTCCCGTGCAGGCCCGCCGCGGTCTCGTAGCCGACGATCTGCCCGGTCCAGTCCCGCAGCACGTTGGCCTGGCCCACGTCCTGGCGGAAGAACGAGGTGAGCGCGAGGAAGAGCAGGCCGAGGAAGAACAGCGCGACGGCGACCCAGCGCGCGACGCGGGAGATGATGACGTTCGTGCCGCGGCGGAAGGCGCTGCCGTTCGGGGTCTCCCCGGCGGCCACGACACGGGCGCGGGCGTTCGACGCGGCGACGACGAGCGCGACGACGCCCGCCAGCAGGAAGATCAGGCTCACGATGAACATGGCGTCAGGATAGTGACGAACCGTTCATCGAGGGAGACTCACGACCGCTGCGCGAGGCCCTCCTCGATCGCGGCGAGCACCTCGGGCGCGTCGGGAAGCGTCTTCGGCCGGAACCGCGACACGGTGCCGTCGGGCGCGATGACGAACTTCTCGAAGTTCCACGTCACCTTGCCGGCCTTGCCGTCGGCATCCTTCTCGCGCGTGAGAGCGGCGTAGAGCGGATGCTTCCGCGGCCCGTTCACGAGCGTCTTGTCGGCGAGCGGGAAGGTCACCCCGTACGTCGTCGAGCAGAACTCCTGGATCTCCTCGGTCGAGCCCGGCTCCTGGCCGAGGAACTGGTTGCAGGGGAATCCGAGCACCGTGAAGCCCTGGTCGCCGTACCGCCGCTGCAGCTCCTCGAGCTGGGCGTACTGCGGGGTGAGCCCGCACCTCGAGGCCACGTTCACGACGAGGAGCGTGCGGTCGCCGTAGTCGGCGAGCGAGGCCTGCTTCCCGTCGATCGTCGTGAACGGGATGTCGCGGACGCCCGGGTCGATGGCCATGATGCGAGCGTAGTTCGGGTCGTCACGCGGCGCCGGGGGTTAAACCAGGAACGCCCGGCGCTGGGGGGAGCACCGGGCGTTTCCCGATCATGGGGGGGTACTGCTGGGTGTTACTGGGGGAAATCTGAGGGGGGAGCGGGGGGCCGATGCTGGGGGAATACCGGCCCCCTCGCTCATCCGAGTGGCAGGCGAGGGATTCGGGTTCCTCGTCGGGGGGTTGCCACCCGAGTCCGGAACGCTTCGGGGGAGTTGCGTTCCGTCTGAGATCAGAGTGCCCGGGCAACCTCAAGATGCCCTGCCTCCTTCCCTCAAGATTGGGCGTCGAACCTCAAGATTTCGCAAAGATCCGCGCCTACTGTTAACGGGTGAACGAGATCACGCACGAACCGGACGCCCACCGCTACGTGCTGCGTCGCGGCGGCGAGCTCGTGAGCGTGCTCGAATACCGCGACCAGGGCGCGGGCACGGTGATGCACCACACGGTGACGGTGCCGAAGTTCCGCGGACACGGGTACGCGGGCGCGCTGGTCGAGTTCGCCGTGAACGACGTCGCGGCGCGCGGCGCGGGCCCGATCCACCCCACCTGCTGGTACGTCGCGGACTGGTTCGCCGCGCATCCCGAGCGCTCGTCGCTGCTCGCGGCCCGATGACGCCGCGGCGGGGATACCTCGCCGCCCAGGTGCGCGCCGCCGAGCGGCCGCTGCTCGACGCGGGCGAGCCGCTCATGCGC
>JAEWKY010000179.1 GCA_023457615.1 Actinomycetes bacterium
CCCCCCCCGCCGGGGGGGGGGCCGGCGCGCCCCCCCCCCCCCCCCCCCACCCCCCTAAGCTCGTCTCCGGGGTGCTCTCCCCGCCGCCGCCCTCGAAGGAGAACCTCGTGCCCGTCGCAACCCCGGACCAGTACGCCGAGATGCTCGACACCGCGAAGAAGACCGGCTTCGCCTTCCCCGCGATCAACGTCTCGTCGTCGCAGACGATCAACGCCGTGCTGCAGGGCCTCTCCGAGGCGGGCTCGGACGGCATCATCCAGGTCACCACGGGCGGCGCCGACTACTTCGCCGGGCAGACCGTCAAGGCGCGCGCCTCCGGAGCCCTCGCCTTCGCCGCCTTCGTCACCGAGGTCGCCAAGAACTACCCCGTCACGGTCGCGCTGCACACCGACCACTGCCCGAAGGACGCCCTGCCCGGCTTCGTCGAGCCGCTCATCGCCGCGTCGGAGGCCCAGGTCAAGGCCGGCGGCAACCCGATCTTCCAGTCGCACATGTGGGACGGCTCGGCCGTGCCGCTCGAGGAGAACCTCGAGATCGCGAAGACCCTGCTCCCCCGCATGAAGGCGATCGAGGCGATCCTCGAGGTCGAGATCGGCGTCGTCGGCGGCGAGGAGGACGGCGTCGCCCACGAGATCAACGAGCACCTCTACACGACGCTCGACGACGCGATCGCGACCGTCGAGGCGCTCGGGCTCGGCGACCAGGGCCGCTACATGGCGGCGCTCACCTTCGGCAACGTGCACGGCGTGTACGCGCCCGGCAACGTGAAGCTGCGCCCCGAGCTGCTCAAGGAGATCCAGGACGGCCTCGCCGCGAAGTACGGCACGGGGCCCAAGCCGCTCGACCTCGTCTTCCACGGCGGCTCGGGCTCGACCGACCAGGAGATCGCGGATGCCGTCTCCTACGGCGTCGTGAAGATGAACATCGACACCGACACCCAGTACGCCTTCACGCGGTCCATCGCGGGCACGATGTTCACGAACTACGAGGGCGTGCTCAAGGTCGACGGCTCGGTCGGCAACAAGAAGATCTACGACCCGCGCGCGTGGGGCAAGATCGCCGAGAGCGCGATGGCCGTGCGGGTGGCGGAGGCGACGCGCCAGCTCGGCAGCGCGGGCCACTCCATCTCGTCGAAGTAAGGGTTTCGATGCACCCGGCTGCGCCGGGCACTCAACCCGCGGGGGTGTTCTCGTTCTGCGCGGGCAGGTTGAACGTCACCCGCAGGAAGCGGTCCTCGCTCCACTCGAGGTCGTCGACGCTGCCGCGCAGGGCAAGGTAGTACGGCGCGAGGTGCATGATGCGCCGGCCCTCGGGCAGCTCGAAGTCGAGCGAGACGCCGACCGCGGTCGACCCGTCGGGATGCGCGCGCAGCTCGACGAGGAGCGACCCGGCGTCGGTGCCCGGCGTCGCGAGGATCGCACGGATGAGCGCACGGAGGGCCGTGCGCTGGGAGGCGCGCATCGTGCCCGCCTGGTGGTCGGGATCGACGACGACGAGCCGCTCGCGGGCGACCGAGTCGAGCCAGGAGAGGTTCGACTGGGTGACGAGGTCGTCGCGCAGTCGGCGGGCCAGCTGTCCGGCGAGCGTCCGGTCGGCGGCGCGCACGACGCCGTCGCGCGCGATCTGCTCGATGAACGGCGCCGCCCGCGAGATGAGCAGCGCGAGCCGCTCGCGCTCGGCGGCCTCGTTGCTCGCCCCTCGGGGCGCGTCGAGCGAGAGCATCGACTGCGTGCGGCGCTCGATGAGCGGCAGCGTGCGCGAGACGACAGCGAGCGAGAACGCCGACACCGCCACGACCCCGCTGACGATCGGCGACGCGATGATGAGCGCCGTCGAGACGGGGCCCCAGGCGAGCGGATGCTCGCGCACCGCCACCCACGCGAACGGCACCGCCACGAGCGACGCGGCCGCGCCGAGGAGGATGAGCGCCCGCGCGGGGAGATACGGCCCGAGGCTCGCGATCGCGAGCGCGAGGCCGAACGGCGCCCACCACAGCTCGATCGACAGGGCCGTGCCGGCGTAGCCGAGGGCGGAGATGCCGAAGCCGGCGGTCGCGATCGCGACGGCGATCGACGCCCCTCCCCAGCCGATCCGTCGACGCATGGGGCGCGTGAGGACGTGCACGAGCACGCACGCCGCGGCGCAGAGCACGACGCCGACGATCTGCAGCACGGGCTGCCGGCTGGCTCCCCACGTGGCGATCGCGAAGGTCACGCCGTAGGCGAGGTTGAGGCCTGCGAAGACGAGCGGCACGAGCGACCCCGTGAACCAGCTCAGCGGATCGGCCTCCTGGGCCGAGAGGCTCCAGAACCGCCGGTCGACGACGAGGGGCCTCACGACTCGTCCTCCTCGCGCGCGGGCGCGGTGATGACGACCGAGGTGCCCTCACCGGGCGCCGACCAGATCTTCGCGTTGCCGCCGACAGCCGCCATCCGCTCCACGAGCGAGCCCCGCAACCCGAGTCGGTCCGACCCCACTCCCGTCAACTCGAAGCCCGCGCCCTGATCGGTGATCATGACCGTGACCGTGCCCGGGGCGGAGAGGATCTCGATCTCGGCGGACGTCGCGCCCGAGTGTCGCACGACGTTCTCGAGGCTCGCGCGCGTCGCCGCGAGCAGGGCCGCGGCCACCTCGCCGCTCACCCGGTAGTTCGCGCGACGGTCGCCCGTGAAGTGCAGGCTCAGCCCCTGCCACTGGAACTCGCTCGCGAGCCGCGCGAGGTCGTTGCGCAGCTCGGCCTCGTCCTCCCCCGGCGCCTCGGTCGCGCCGGCGGTCGAGATCCAGTCCGCGCCGCGCAGCGTCTCGACGTCGGCGAGCAGACGCTCTCGCGCGTGCGCCGAGAGCCGGTCGGGGGCGTTCATGACGACCGCGAGATCGTTGAGCAGGGTGTCGTGCACGACCGCCGTGGTGCGGCGTGCGAGATCCTCCCCGTGGGCGAGGGCGCGCGTCTCCGCCTCGAGCTCGTCGAAGTTGGGCACCCGGCGGCGGATGCGCATCTGGATGGCCGCGAGGGTCAGGTAGGCGACGCTCGCGAGCAGGAAGACCATGAGCGGGCCGAAACCGGGCTGGAAGGGCTGCTCGACGATCCGGGCGGCGACGATGCCGACGATGACCGCGACCGTGAGCCCGAGGAGCGACCAGCCGATGCCGATGAGCGCCCGGGTGGCCGGGATGCCGACGAGCACGAGCGCCAGGGTCGGCCGGTTCACGAGGTACGGGGACGCCGCGACGATGCCCGGGTCGCCGGCGAGGAGGGCCACCTCGTAGCCGACGGTGGCCGCACCCGCGACGGCGAGGTAGACGAGCACGACCCAGCGCCGCGGCCGCAGCGCGACGGCGACGATGCCGCCGAGGATGACGGCCAGCAGCAGCAGCGGCAGCGGCAGGTCGCCGACGCGTCCGCGGTCGGCGAGGGTCTCGACGAGCACGGGGATCGTGAGCACGATGGGCGCCGCGGCGACGGCCCAGCCCATCGCCGACACGGCGCCCGTGATGACGGCGGCGGCCGTCTCCCGAGGCAGGACCCGCACGCGCACGGGGACGGCTCAGCTCTGCCAGTCGAGGCGGCGGGTGCGACCGCCGAGTCCGCGCTCGTCAGGGTTGCCCTCGGCGTCGCGGCGCAGCTCCTTGGGGAGCGAGAACATGAGGTCCTCCTCCGCCGTCGTGACCTCCTCGACAGCGAGGTAGCCGGCGTCGGCGAGGTCGTCGAGCACCTCCCGCACGAGCACCTCGGGCACGCTCGCGCCGCTCGTCACGCCGACGGTCGCGACGCCGTCGAGCCACTCCTGCCGGATCTCGCTCGCGTAGTCGACGCGGTGCGCGGCCCTCGCGCCGTGCTCGAGCGCGACCTCGACGAGACGCACCGAGTTCGAGGAGTTCGCCGATCCGACGACGATCACGAGGTCGGCCTGCGGCGCCACCTTCTTGATCGCGACCTGACGGTTCTGGGTGGCGTAGCAGATGTCGTCGCTCGGCGGGTCCTGCAGGTTCGGGAACCGCTCGCGCAGCCGCCGCACGGTCTCCATCGTCTCGTCGACGCTCAGCGTCGTCTGCGAGATCCAGACGAGGTTGTCGGGGTCGCGCACGACGAGGCCGTCGACGTCGTCCGGCGAGGTGACGAGCGTCGTGCGCTCGGGGGCGTGACCCATCGTGCCCTCGACCTCCTCGTGGCCGGTGTGGCCGATGAGCAGGATGTCGAGGTCCTGCTTGGCGAAGCGCGTCGCCTCGCGGTGCACCTTCGTGACGAGCGGGCAGGTGGCGTCGATCGCCTGGAGCCCGCGGTCGGCCGCGCCCTGCACGACGGCGGGCGAGACGCCGTGCGCGGAGAAGACGACGTGGGCGCCCTCGGGCACCTCCTCGACGTCGTCGACGAAGATCGCGCCGGCCTTCTCGAGCGTGCTCACGACGTGCACGTTGTGCACGATCTGCTTGCGCACGTACACCGGGGCGCCGAAGTTCTCGAGCGCCTTCTCGACGGCGACGACGGCACGGTCGACTCCCGCGCAGTAGCCGCGCGGCGCGGCGAGCAGCACGCGCTTGCCGCCCGCGACGGGTCGGTCGGCGAGTCGCCCGCGGACCGCGGGGGCGCGGGGTGTCTCGAGGACGACCGCGCCGTTGGTGATGCCGGCCATGCCCCGATTCTACGGAGCGCACCTGGGCGCCGCCGGGAGGCGGGGGCCTCGGCTAGCCTCGACCCGTGGTGTCGGGACAGCGAAGCGCCGAGCCGGAGCGCTCCTCCCCCGAGGCGCCGTGGCCGGTCGCGCTGATGTCGGGCAAGCTCAAGGACTACATCGACCGCCTCGGCACCGTGTGGGTCGAGGGCGAGGTCACGCAGTGGGGCCTCTCGGGCGGCAACGCCTACGGCAAGCTCAAAGACCTCGCCGCCGACGTCACCCTGTCGTTCCGCGTGTGGTCGACGACTCTGCAGAAGCTCAAGGAGGAGTTCCGGCAGGGCGACCGTGTCGTCGCGCTCGTCAAGGCGGAGTGGTGGCCCAAGGGCGGCACCCTCACGATGCAGGTCTACGACATCCGCCACGTCGGCATCGGCGACCTGCTCGCGAAGCTCGAGACGCTGCGCCGCACGCTCGCTGAGGAGGGGCTGTTCGCCCTCGACCGCAAGCAGCGGCTGCCGTTCCTGCCGCGCTGCATCGGGCTCGTGACCGGCAAGGACTCGGATGCCGAGAAGGACGTGCTGCGGAACGCCCAGCTGCGCTGGCCCGCCGTTCGGTTCCGTCTCCGCTACGCCTCGGTGCAAGGCGACCGGGCGGCGCCGGAGGTCATCGGGGCGATCCGGTCGCTCGACAAGGACCCGGAGGTCGACGTCATCATCGTCGCGCGCGGCGGCGGCGACTTCCAGAACCTCCTCCCGTTCAGCGACGAGCGGCTGATCCGCGCCGTCGCGGAGTGCGCGACGCCCGTCGTGAGCGCGATCGGGCACGAGGCCGACCGACCGCTGCTCGACGACGTCGCCGATCTGCGCGCGTCGACGCCGACCGACGCCGCGAAGCGCGTCGTGCCCGACATCGCCGACGAGCTCGCGCGCGTGCGGCAGGCCCGGGGCCGCATGGCGATGCGCGTCACCGGGATGGTGACCGCGGAGATCGACAGGATCGGGCACCTGCGCTCCCGCCCCGTGCTCGCCGATCCCGGCCGTCTCGTCGGCGATCGCGCCGAGGAGCTCACGCGCTGGGTGGCCCGCGGCTCGGAGCTCGTCGACTACGCCCTCGAACGCGCGGGCCAGCGAGTGCTCGAGCTGCGCGGCCAGCTGCGCGCCCTCTCGCCGCAGGCGACGCTCGAGCGCGGCTACGCCATCCCGCGGCTCGAGTCGGGCGCGGTGCTGCGGCGGGCGGTGGATGCGGCACCCGGCGATCGCGTTCGGCTCACCCTCAGCGACGGCGAGATCGCCACGACCGTCGAGGGCCGTGGGTAGGGTGGGAGCCGTGTCCGAGATCGCCGACCTCTCCTACGAGCAGGCGCGCGACGAGCTCGTGAAGGTCGTCTCCGCCCTCGAGCAGGGCGGTGTCTCCCTCGAGGAGTCGCTCGCGCTGTGGGAGCGCGGCGAGGCCCTCGCGAAGCGCTGCGAGGAGTGGCTCATCGGCGCGAAGGCCCGCCTCGACGCCGCCCGCGGCGCGACGCCCCCCGCGGAGGACGCCTCGTGAC
>JAEWKY010000180.1 GCA_023457615.1 Actinomycetes bacterium
CCCGGGACCCGTTCCCGGGGGCCGCGTCGTCCCCGGCGGCTACGCTCGCGACATGGCCCTCCGTCTCGCCGAGCTCAGCGTCGACAACTTGCCCGCCGCGGTCAAGCTGCCGCTCAAGCCCGGGCAGGAGCGGTTCGTCTCGCCGGTCGTCGAGTCGATCGCCGAGGCCTACGTGAACCCCACCGCATGGCCGCGCCTCATCTTCGACGGCGACGAGGTCGTCGGCTTCGTGATGGGCAACTTCGATCCCGACAACGAGCTCGAGGCGTTCCGCGCGGGCATCTGGCGGCTCAACGTCTCGGCCGAGGCGCAGGGTCGCGGGGTCGGTCGGTTCGCGGTCGAGGCGGTCGCCGACGAGGCCCGACGCCGCGGGGTCGACCGCATCACGGTGCTGTGGGAGCCCGGCGACGAAGGCCCCGAGGGCTTCTACCTCTCGGTTGGATTCGAGCCCACGGGCGAGGAGCTCTTCGGCGAGATCGTCGGGGCGAAGTCGGTCTGATGGCCCGTCCGTCCGCCGACTTCGTCGAGGCCGTGCTCGAGGTCGTCGCCGACATCCCGCCGGGAACCGTCATGACCTACGGCGACGTGGCTGCCGTGCTCGGCTCGCGCGCCGCCCGCGCGGTCGGCAACGTCATGTCGCTGTACGGATCGGAGGTGCCGTGGTGGCGCGTCATCCGGTCGTCGGGCCTGCCGCCGATCGCCCACGAAGAGAGGGCCCTCGCCCACTATGAGGCCGAGGGGACGCCGCTCGTACCCACCCAGGACGGTTACCGGGTGAACCTCCGCGCCGCACGTCACTTTCCGTCGTAGGCCTTCGAGTCAAGACCCGTCGGTGCACGAGACGAGGGCGCGCTAGACCAGAGAGTCGCGCCAGGCGGCGTGGAGCTTCGCGAACCGGCCGGTGCCCGCGATGAGCTCCTTCGGGGTGCCGTCCTCGACGATGCGCCCGTGCTCCATGACGAGCACCCGGTCGGCGATCGCGACGGTCGACAGGCGGTGGGCGATGATGATCGCCGTGCGGTCGGCGAGCAGCGTCGTGAGCCCCTCCTGCACGAGGCGCTCCGAGGGGATGTCGAGCGACGCGGTCGCCTCGTCGAGGATGAGCACGGCCGGATCGGCGAGGAACGCCCGCGCGAACGAGATGAGCTGTCGCTGACCCGCCGACACGCGCCCGCCGCGCTTGTTGACGTCGGAGTCGTAGCCGTCGGGCAGCGCCTCGATGAAGTCGTGAGCGCCGACGGCCTTCGCGGCGGCGACGATCTGCTCCGGCGTCGCGTCGGGCTTGCCGAGCGCGATGTTCTCCGCGACTGATCCGCTGAACAGGTACGCCTCCTGGGTGACCATGACGATCGCGCGCCGCAGGTCCTTCGGGTGCAGCCGACGCAGGTCGACGCCGTCGAGCTCCACAGCTCCCGCGGAGGGGTCGTAGAACCGGGCGACGAGCTTCGCGAGCGTCGACTTGCCCGCGCCGGTCGAGCCGACGAGCGCGATCGTCTGCCCCGCAGGGATGTCGAGCGAGAAGTCGGGGAGCACGACGCGGTCCGCGCGGTAGGCGAAGCGCACGTCGCGGAAGGAGATGGCACCGCGGGCCTGCCAGAGGTCGACCGGGTCGGCGGGATCCGGGACGCTCGGCTCCTCCTCGAGCACACCCGAGATCTTCTCGAGGGCCGCGGCGGCCGACTGGTAGGAGTTGTAGAACATCGCCATCTCCTCCATCGGGTCGAAGAACCGACGGGTGTAGAGCAGCACCGCGAGCAGGGCGCCGAGCTCGAGGTCGCCGCCGATCACGCGGAAGCCGCCGACGAGGAGCACGACCGCGACGGCCGTGTTGCCGATGAGGATGAGGCCCGGGTCGAAGATGCCGAAGAGCCGGATGACCTTCGCGTTGGCGTCGCGGTAGTCCTCGACGAGTCCGCCGAACTCGGCGTCGTTGCGCGACTCCGTGCGGAACGCCTTGACCGCCCGGATGCCCGTCATGGTCTCGACGAACTTGACGATGACGCGCGCCGACACGGTGCGCGTGAGGCGGAAGCCCTGCTGCGAGCGCTTCTGGAACCAGCGGGTGAGCAGCCCGAGCGGGAGGAGCGCCCCCGCGATGACGAGCCCGCTCACGGGGTCGAACGCGACGAGGGCGACGCCGACGAACGACATGTAGAGCACGCCGCGCACGAGCCCGTTCAGGCCCGAGTCGAGCAGCTCGCGGATCGACTCGAGGTCGCTCGTCTGCCGCGCGATGATGCGGCCCGACGTGTAGCTCTCGTGGAACTCGAGGCTCAGCCGCTGGGCGTGCAGGAACACCCGGCGGCGCAGGTCGAAGAGGATGGCCTGGCTGACCCGGGCCGACAGCATCGTGTACCAGGCGATGAGCACGGCGCCGAGGATGCCCGCCGCGAGGTAGGCGGCGACGATCACGCCGAGCGGCACGAAGTCGCTCTCGAGGGCCGCCGGGAGGCCGCGGTCGATGCCGAGCGCGATGAGTGCCGGCCCCGCCACCTGCGCCGCGGTGCTCACGACGACGACGCCGAGCGTCAGCACGACGCGCGCACGCACGGGGCGCAGGAGCGAGCCGAGCAGGCGCAGCGAGCGCTGCCGGATGAGGCGCGACTCCTCGCGCGAGTAGTCGTCGCGCTCCTCGCCCTCGACGCCCGTGACGCTCAACTCGCCACCTCCCGGGTGTTGTCGGCCTCGAGCGAGGAGATCACGTGGCGGTAGTGCTCGTCGGTCGCGAGCAGGTGCGAGTGCGTGCCGACCGCGGTGACCTTGCCGTCCCGCAGCAGCGCGACCCGGTCGGCGAGCTGCACGGTCGAGGGACGGTGCGCGACCACGAGGGCCGTCGTCGTCGCGAGCACCCGGCGCAGCGCCGCCTCGACGCGTGCCTCGGTGTCGACGTCGAGCGCCGAGAGCGGATCGTCGAGCACGAGCACCGACGGGCGCGCGGCGACGGCCCGCGCGAGCGCGAGTCGCTGCCGCTGGCCGCCGGAGAGCGAGAGCCCCTCCTCGCCGACCGTGGTCTCGACGCCGTCAGGCAGCTCGGCGACGAACTCGGCCTGCGCGATGTCGAGGGCCTCGGCGACCACCGCATCCCCTGCCTCGCGGTCGTCGACGAGCTCGGGTCGGCCGAGCAGCACGTTGTCGCGCACCGACGCCGAGAACAGCGTCGCGTCCTCGAACGCCATCGCGATCCGGCGCCGCAGCTCGCCGCGCGTGAGGTCGCGGATGTCGACGCCGTCGAGCGTGATCGCGCCGCCCGTGACGTCGTAGAGGCGCGTGGTGAGCGCGGTGAGGGTCGTCTTGCCGGAGCCGGTGAGTCCGACGAGCGCCATCGTCTCGCCGGGCTCGAGCACGAGGTCGACGCCGTCGACGAGATCGCGGGACCCGGCGGGCGCATCCTGGTACCGGAAGTGCACGCCCTCGAAGGCGAGCCGTCCCCGCGGCTCCGCGATCGTGCGCGGGCTGTCCGGATCGGTGATCGGGTTCGGCTCGTCGAGCACCTCGAAGAGGCGGTCGACGGCGGTGCGCGTGTCGAAGGTCATCGACAGCAGGAATCCGATCGACTCGATCGGGAAGCGCAGCACCGTCGCGGTCGCGAAGAACGCGAGCAGCTCACCGCCCGTCATCTGCCCCTGCGACACCAGCCACACCCCGCCGCCGAGGCAGAGAGCGAACGCGACGTCGGGCACGAGCAGCAGCCACAGCCAGATGCCCGCGATCGCGCGGGCCTTGTCGAGCTCGGTGCCGCGCAGCTCGTCGGCCTGGCGGGTGAACTTCTCGAGCGAGTGCTTGCCGCGGCCGAAGGCCTTGAGCACCCGGATGCCGTGCACGCTCTCCTCGACCGCGGTCGCGAGGTCGCCCTGCTGGTCCTGCGAGCGACGGGCGACGACCGAGTACCTCTGCTCGAACACGTAGCCGTAGATCCACAGCGGCACCGAGCACACGAGGAACACGAGGGCGAGGACCCAGTTCCAGAAGAACAGCACGACCGCGCCGATCGCGATCGTGACGAGGTTCACGAGGAGCAGCACGAGCCCGAACGACAGCCACCGGCGGATGAGACCGAGGTCGCTCATCGCGCGCGAGAGCAGCTGCCCGCTCTGCCACTTGTCGTGGAACGCGACGGGAAGGTCCTGCAGGCGCGCGTAGAGCGTGCGGCGCATCGCCGCCTCGACGTGGGTGCCGGGCGTCAGCACGAAGAAGCGCCGCGCCATGATGAACGCCGCCTCGAGGGCGCCGAGCACGAGCACCACGATCGCGGCGGGCCACACGGCCTGCGCGTCGCCGCTCGCGAGGGGACCGTCGACGAGCGCCTGGAGCACGAGCGGGATGCCGAGCGCGACGAGGCCGGCGAGGAGCGCCGCGACCATGCCGAGCACGATGCGGGGCAGGGCGGGGCGCACGAACGGCAGGATGCGCAGCAGCGTGCGCACGGTGCCGGCGCGGGACGGAGTGGAGGCGGTGGTGTCAGGCATGAGGAGAGAAGTGCCGCCCCGGACCTCCGGGGCAGCCTTCCAGCCTAGACCCGCGCGCGGCGTCAGTGGAAGAAGTGCCGCTCGCCCGTGAGGTACATCGTGACGCCCGCCCGCTCGACGGCCGCGATCGTCTCCGCGTCGCGCACCGAACCGCCGGGCTGCACGATCGCGCGCACGCCGGCGTCGAGCAGGATCTGCGGTCCGTCCTCGAACGGGAAGAACGCGTCGGATGCCGCCACGCTCCCGCGTGCCCGGTCGCCCGCACGCTCCACGGCGAGCCGGCACGAGTCGACGCGGTTGACCTGACCCATGCCGACGCCGACCGAGGCCCCGCCCGCGGCGAGGAGGATCGCGTTCGACTTCACCGCGCGGCATGCGCGCCAGGCGAACTCGAGGTCGGCGAGGGTCTGCTCGTCGGCGGCCGGTCCCGCCGCGAGCCTCCACTGCAGCGCCGGGGCGAACTGCCGGTCGATCGTCTGCACGAGGAGACCGCCCGAGATACGGCGGAGCTCGGTGCCGCCGTCGCCGAATCCGGCGGGCAGCTCGAGCAGGCGGAGGTTGCTCTTCCCCGCGAGCACCTCGAGCGCCCCCGGCTCGAACGCCGGCGCGATGATCACCTCGGTGAAGACGGGCGCGATCGACTCGGCGGCCTCGCGCGTCAGCGGGCGGTTCACGGCGATCACGCCGCCGAAGGCCGACACCGGGTCGCACGCGTGCGCGAGGGCGTGCGCCTCGGCGATCGTCGCGGCCGTCGCGATGCCGCACGGATTGGCGTGCTTGATGATCGCCACCGTCGGCGTCTCGTGGTCGTACGCGGCGCGCACCGCCGCATCCCCGTCGACGTAGTTGTTGAACGACATCTCCTTGCCCTGCAGCTGCCGGGCCTGGGCGATGCCGACGCCGTTCGGCGAGGTGTAGAGGGCCGCGCGCTGGTGCGAGTTCTCGCCATAGCGCAACACGTCGGCGCGCTCCCACGAGGCGCCCATCCAGCCCGGGAAGCCCGACCCCTCGTCGTCCGGGGCGTGCACCGCGCCGAGCCAGGACGCGACGCCGATGTCGTACGTCGCCGTGTGCCGGAACGCCTCGCGCGCGAGCTCGCGGCGCTGCGCGAGCGTCGTGCCGCCGGCCGCGAGGGCGTCGACCAGGTCGCCGTACCGCGCGGGGTTCACGACCACGGCGACGTTGGCGTGGTTCTTCGCCGACGCGCGCACCATCGCGGGGCCGCCGATGTCGATCTGCTCGACGACCTGGTCGGGCTCCGCCCCCGACGCGACCGTCGCGGCGAACGGGTAGAGGTTGATGACGGCGAGCTCGAAGGGGGCGATGTCGAAGGTCGCGAGCTCCCGTTCGTGCGACTCGAGCCGGAGGTCGGCGAGGAGGCCGGAGTGCACCTTCGGGTGCAGCGTGCGCACGCGGCCGTCGAGGTGCTCGGGGAAGCCGGTGAGGTCCTGGATCTGGGTGACCGGGATGCCCGCGTCGGCGATGGTCTTCGACGTGCCGCCCGTCGAGACGATCTCGACCCCCGCGTCGGCGAGCGCGCGCGCGAGCTCGACGAGGCCGGTCTTGTCGCTCACCGCGACGATCGCCCGCCGGATCGGGACGAGGTCCCGCTCGCGGTAGAGGGAGGAGTCGATCGTGGCGCCGCTCAAGAGAGCTCCTTCAGGTTCACGTGGCCGTTGGCGATGTCGAGCACGACCTGCACGAGCAGCTCCCGCTCGACGAGCTTGATGCGGTCGTGGAGCCGCGACTCGGTGTCGTCGGGCCGCACCGGCACGCGCTCCTGAGCGACGATCGGGCCCGTGTCCACACCGGCATCCACGACAATGACCGACGCGCCGGTCTCGCGGACGCCGGCGGCGAGGGCATCCCGCACGCCGTGCGCACCCGGGAACTCGGGCAGGTACGCGGGGTGCGTGTTGAGCAGGTTCGGGCTGAGGGCGTCCACGACCCGCGGCGGCAGCAGCCGCATGAAGCCGGAGAGGATCACGAGATCCGCCTCCCACTGGCGCACCTGGTCGAGCAGCTCGTCGCCCCACGCCTCACGCGACGGGTAGGCGCCGAAGGGCACGACGAAGGTCGGGATGCCGTGGGCCTCGCCGTGGACGAGCCCGTCGGCCGGGCGGTCGGCGCCGATCGCGACGACGCGGGCCGGGAACTCGGCGTCCTCGCTCGCCTCGAGGAGGGCGCGGAGGTTGCTCCCGCCCCCGGAGATGAGGACGACGAGCCGGAGCACCCGCCCAGCCTACCGGGGCCGGTATGGGGCATCCGCCCATGCTCCCGCCCCGCGGAACTGCCTACTCTGGGCGCATGCCGTACATCGACGTCGCGGGCGAGTCCACCTACTACGAGACCTGGGGATCGGGCACGCCGCTCGTGCTGCTGCACGGCGGATACTGCTCGCTCGAGGTCATGCGCGAGCTCGCCGAGCTGCTCGCGGAGCGGTTCGAGGTGCACGCCCCCGAGCGCGCGGGTCACGGACGCACGGCCGACCGCGAGGGCCCGTACTCCTACGCGCGCATGGCGGTCGACACGGTCGCCTACCTCGACGCCGCGGGGATCGACCGCGCGCACGTCGTCGGCTTCAGCGACGGCGGGATCACGGCCCTCCTGCTCGCGCGCGACCACGGCGACCGGGTGCTGTCGATCGTGCCGATCAGCGGCAACCTCTCGACGGATGCCTACGTGCCCGAGGACTACCCGCATCCGACGATCACCGAGGAGGCGCACGCGGCCGTCGATCGCGAGTACGCGGAGCTCTCCCCCGACGGCCCGGAGCACTCCGAGGTCGTGCTCGGCAAGCTCGGCGCCCTGTGGGCGATCGAGCCCGACATCCCCGCCGAGTCGCTCGCGGGCGTCACCGCGCCGACGCTCGTGCTCGCCGGGGAGCACGACGCGATCCGCCGCGATCACACCGAGTCGGTGGCGGCCGCGATCCCGGGCGCGCGCGCGGAGTTCGTCGACGGCACGACCCACATGCTCGTGCGCGAGAAGCCCGCCGAGGTCGCGGCGCGCATCCTGGCGTTCCTCGGCTGAGCCCGGCCTAGTCGTCCCGCGCCGGGCGGCGGGAGGCGGCGGCGAGTCCGACGC